>NZ_QKSF01000010.1:0-155969 GCF_003234045.1 Curtobacterium sp. MCPF17_047
TATAAGCGACAGCGCCGCAGCCGCCCACTCCGCACCGCAGCCCCGCGCCGCCCCCACGACGGACGGGAGGCCCGTGACCAGCTGGTCACGGGCCTCCCGTCCGACGGCGCCGCGCTCCCCCGCGGCGGCCGTCATCGGCCGGTTCCCCGTCAGCCGACGACCTCCCACGTGACGAGTCGCGCGTCCCGTGTGGTGACCTCGTGCAAGGGTCCCTCGACCGCGAGGACCGCGCGCGGCGTCGCGGTACCCGGCAGGACCCGGACTGCGGTGGCGCGCTCGTTGACGATCACGCCACCGGTCGCGGTGTCCGCGTCCGCGACCGAGGCCGAGGCGGCCGCGTGCGAGCCGACCCAGACCTCCACGTCGCCGGGCTCCACGATCCGGACCATCCGCCGGTCGCTGAACGCCAGGCGGGTGGTGGGGACGGTGAAGGCGAGCCGCACGGACTCCCCTGCGTCGAGTTCCACGCGGGCGTACCCGAGCAACTGCACGACGGGCCGGGTGACCGATCCGACGACGTCGTGCCCGAACAGCTGCACCACGTGGGCGCCGGCGACCGTCCCGGTGTTCGTGACGGTGACGCTCGCGGTGAAGGCCGAACCGGCCTGCACGGAGTCGTCGACGACCAGGTCCGAGTACCCGAACGACGCGTACGACAGACCGAACCCGAACGGCCGGACCGGGGTGGAGTCGGTCGCCGTGACGTCCGAGGGTCCACCGAGCGCCGGGTGCAGGTACGAGTACGGCTGCGCACCCGCGGACCGCGGCAGCGACACTGGCAGCCGACCCGAGGGGTTCACCGCACCGGTGACGACGTCGGCGATCGCGAGTCCGCCGCCCTCGCCGGGGAAGAACGCCTGCAGGACGGCAGCCGGCCGCGGGCCTTCGCCGTCGAGCGCCCAGCTGATGGCGTACGGACGGCCGGTGAGGAGCACCAGGACGACGGGCGTGCCGGTGGCGACCACGGCCTCCACCAGTTCGCGCTGCACGCCGGGCAGGTCGAGCGACTCGGAGTCGTTGCCCTCGCCGACGGTGCCGCGGCCGAACAGGCCGGCCTGGTCGCCGACGACGACGACGGCGAGCTCGGCGTCGGTGGCGGCGGAGACGGCAGCGGCGATGCCGGTCCGGTCCTCCCCCTCGACCGCGCAGCCCTCGACGACCCGGACCGATGCTCCGGCGAAGGCGTCGGTCAGTGCCTCGGCGACCGTCGGGATCGAGAACCCGAGCGGCAGCCCGGGGTGGGCGGCCAGGACGTGGTTCGCGAACGAGTAGCAGCCCTGCAGCGCCTCGGCACGGTCGGCGTTCGGGCCGATGACCGCGACGGTGTCGGGGGTCCGCCGGACCGGCAGGACGCCGTCGTTGCCGAGCAGCACGATCGACTCCTCCGCGAGGCGACGGGCGAGCGCCTGGTGTCGGGGTGAGTCGAGGTCGACGCCGGTGGGCGGTTCGTCCTCGTACGCGTCGGGGTCGAGCAGACCGAGTGCTTCCTTCTGTGCGAGCGCACGGAGGACGGCCCGGTCGACGTACCCCTCGTCCAACTGCCCCGAACGCACCCGCTCCACCAGGGGGCGCAGGTACGCGTCCCCGGTGGGCAGTTCGACGTCGATGCCGGCCTCGAGCGCGAGTGCAGCGGCCTCGCCGCGGTCGGCGGCGACGGCGTGCATCACCTCGAGGAACGCGATCGCGAAGTAGTCGGCGACGACGACGCCGTCGAACCCGAGCTGCTCGCGGAGCACCCCGGTCAGGTACTCGGGGCTGGCGGCCATCGGGACGCCGTCGGTCTCGGTGTAGGAGTTCATGACCGAGCGGGCGTTGCCGTCGAGCAGCGCCATCTCGAACGGCGGCAGGAACACGTCCCGGATCTCACGGGGCCCGGCCGAGACGGGCGCGTGGTTGCGTCCGGCGCGGGAGGCCGAGTAGCCGAGGAAGTGCTTCAGCGTGGCGTGCACGCCAGCGTCCTGCAGACCCCGCACGTAGGCGGTGCCGACGGTGCCGACCAGGTACGGGTCCTCACCGATGCACTCGTCGACCCGGCCCCAGCGGGGGTCGCGGACGACGTCGAGCACCGGCGCGAGCCCCTGGTGGATGCCGAGCTCACGCATCGAGTCGCCGATCGCGCGGCCGACCTGTTCGACGAGCTCCGGGTCGAACGAAGCGCCCCACGCGAGCGGGGTCGGGAAGGTCGCGGCCTTCCAGGCGGCCAGTCCGGTGAGGCACTCCTCGTGCACGAGCGCGGGGATGCCCAGTCGGGTCTCCCGCTTGAGGCGACGCTGCTCCTGCCAGAGCCAGGCGGCCCGCTCCTCGGCGTCGACCGGGCGGGTGCCGTAGACGCGGGTGTAGTGCCCGATGCCGTCGCGGGTCACCTCCGGCAGGGTCGCCTGGGCGTCCTGCCCGGCTGCCATCTCGCCCTGCATGGGTGCCACGACGCCGTTCTGGTCGAGCCAGTAGCCGACGATCTGCGCCGCCTTCTCCTCGAGCGTCATCCGGGCGAGCAGGTCGCGGACGCGGTCGCTCACCTCGGGGACGGCCGGGAGGCCCGGGGCCGGGTCCGACAGGTCGGTGCGGACGGTGTCCACTGCCTGTCTCGGTTCGTTGGTGATCGTCATCCCTTGACCGCCCCGGTGAGACCGCCGACGATCCGGCGCTGGAAGATCGTGAAGAAGATCAGCGCGGGGATCATCGACATCGACGTGAAGGCGAGCACCTTGGCGGTGTCGACGGAGTACTGCGACGAGAACGCCTGCACGCCGAGCGGCAGCGTGTAGCTGCCCTCGTTGTTGAGGATGAACAGCGGCAGGATGTAGCTGTTCCAGCTGGCGATGAACGCCAGGATCCCGACGGTGACGACGCCCGGCAGGGACAGCGGCACGATCATCCGGAAGAAGAACCCGAGGCGGCTGGCACCGTCGATGGACGCTGCCTCCTCGAGCTCGTCGGGGATGGCCCGGAGGAACGGCACCAGGATGATGACCGTCGTGGGCAGGGCGAAGGCGATCTGCGGCAGGATCACGCCGGCCAGGCTGTTCGTCAGACCGAGGTCCTTGATGAGCAGGTACAGCGGCGTGATCGCGACGGTGATCGGGAACATCAGGCCTGCGGCGAACAGGGCGTACAGGGCGCCGCGGCCGGCGAACCGGTAGCGGGCCAGGATGTAGCTGACCATCAGGCCGAGCACGACGACACCGACGGTCGTCGCGATCGCACTGATCGCCGAGTTGCCGAGCTCCTGCCAGAAGATCGAACTGCCGAGGACCGAGCCGTAGTTGCCGAGCTCGAACGGGGCCGGCAGGCCGGCGGGGCTCGTGGTGATCTGCGAGTTCGTCCGGAAGCCGCCCAGCACGATGTACAGCACCGGGGCGAGGTTCGCGGCGACGAACAGGATCGCCACGACGTAGGTGAGCGGGTTGGCGCGACCGATGGCCGCGCTCGACCGGCGCTCCCGTGTCGCACGACGCCCGGGGGCGACGATGCTCGTGGTGGCCATCACTTCTTCCCTTCGGTGATCGCGCCCGCGGTGTCCCGGCGGAGCACGAATCGTTGGTAGATGAGCGCGACGGCCAGGGAGATGACGAACATCACGACGGCGACGGCACTGCCGAAGCCGTAGTTCCCGGAGTTGCGGCCGTTGCCCACCATGTAGGTCGCCATGGTCGAGGTACCTGCGGTGGAGGCGATGTACTGCCCCCAGATGATGTAGACGAGGTCGAACAGCTGCAGCGACCCGATGATCGACAGGAACGCCCAGATGCGGATGGTCGGGCCGAGCAGCGGCAGCGTGATGCGCCGCTGGATCTGCCAGTAGCCGGCACCGTCGATCGCGGCGGCCTCGAAGAGCTCCTCGGGGATGCTCTGCAGGCCGGCGAGGAACAGGATCACCGCGAAGCCGATGTACTTCCACGAGATGATCAGCAGCAGCGTCCAGATGGCGATGTCCGGGTTGGACAGCCAGTCGGCACGCAGACCGCCGAGTCCGATGGACTGGAGCATGTCGTTGACAGCGCCGTTCGACTGCAGCAGCAGGCTCCACCCGGTGCCGACGATGACCTCGGAGATCACGTACGGCACGAAGACCAGGACGCGGATGAGTCCGCGGCCGTGCATCTTCTGGTTGAGGAGCAGCGCGAGGACGATCGCGATCGGGCCCTGCAGCACGAGCGACAGGACGACGATGAAGCCGTTGTGCATGAGGACCGACCGGAAGGCCTGGTCCTGGAAGATGATGACGTAGTTCTGCAGCCCGACGAAGTCGGTGGGCGGGCCGTAGCCCTGCCACTTGAAGAACCCGTAGTACGCGGCCATGCCGACGGGCAGGATCACGAACGTGACGAAGACGATCACGGCGGGTCCGGCGAGGACGGCGATCTCGGCGCGCTTCCGCCAGTCCGCGAGCCGCTTGGCGGGCCGACGCCCGGCGGGGCGCGGTGCGCTGGACGCACCGCTCCCCGCCGTCGTTGACCCCGAGGCGCGGTCCGACCCGGTGGTCGGGTTCGTGCCGAGCGAGGTGTCGAGGGTCATGGTCAGCCCTTGGCCGCAGCCTGGTTGGTGGTGGTGACGATGTCCTTGGCGGTGCCCTTGTCGGCGAGGACGTCGACGACGCTGGTGTTCAGCGCGTTGCCGACGTTCTGGCCGTAGAGGGTGTCGAGGTACTGCGACACGAACGGGGCGTCCTTGTACGCGGCGAGCGCGGTCTTCAGGTACGACTCCGACACGACGGACTGGGCGTCCTGGTTGACGGGGATCGCCTGGAAGGCCTTGTAGTAGCCCTCCTGGTTGTCCTTCTGCACGATGAAGTTGAGGAAGTCCGTGCAGGCCTTCTTCGGGGCCTTCGCGGTGCAGGAGTAGCCGTCGACGCCACCCATCATCGACTTCGCGTCACCCTTGCCACCGGAGACGGCCGGGAACGGGAACCAGCCGAGGTCCGGCAGCGGCTTGGCGTCCGGGGTCAGCGAGGAGATCACGCCCGGGTCCCACGCGCCCATGAGTTCCATGGCCGCCTTGTGGTTGGCGAGGAGACCGGCGGAGCTGCCGGCGCCCTGCTGTGCGGCGGTGGTGAGGAAGCCCTGGTTGAACGGCTTGGTGTCGTTGAAGGCCTCGAGGTCCTTGCCGGCCTTGGTCCAGCAGGCGTTGTCGAACTTCAGCGACTCCGCGGCGCCGGTCAGGGTCTTCTCGCTGCAGGCGCGGAGGGCGAAGTTGTAGTACCAGTGCGCGGCCGGCCAGGCGTCCTTCGCACCGACGGCGACCGGGTCGACGCCGGAGTCCTTGAGCTTGGCGATGTCGTCGTTCAGCTCGTCCATCGTGGTGGGCGTGCCGTCGATGCCGGCCTTCTCGAACAGGTCCTTCGAGTACCAGATGCCCTCGGGGAGCACGGCGACGGGCATGGCGTAGGTGCCGTCCTTCGCGTCGTAGCCCGAGAAGGTGCCGGCGCTGATGGACTTCTTGGCGTCCGCGCTGATCGAGTCCTTGATGTCGAGCAGCTGCCCGGCGTTGATCATCGCGTTGAGCTTGCCGCCACCGCGCTGCAGGAACACGTCGGGGCCGTCGCCGGAGTTGAGCGCGGTCTGGAGCTTGCCGTCCAGGTCCTCGTTCTGGATGGCCTGGATCTTGATCGTGACGTTCGGGTTCTTCGCCTCGAACGCCTTGACCGTGTCCGCCCAGTAGGCCTTGCCCGGCCCGGTGGTGGAGTTGTGCCAGAAGGTCATCGTGACCTTGCCGTTGCCGTCGTCTGCGGCTCCGCCGCTCGAGCAGCCCGTGGCGAGCAGTGCGGTGCCGGCTGCGATGGCGATGGCCGCCGCGAACCTGTTCTTCCTCGTCATTGTGGAGTCCCTCGGTAGTCGTCGTTGACATGCGACCGCGAGGCCGCACGGAGAGCATGCCTGGCGCTCGAACGGCTTGTCAATCGATTTCGATAACGATTTCTGTCCGGTGCGCCACGCGGCACGAAGTTGGTTCATCGGGACGGAACGGGGCCCGGGGACGAGTACGGTGTCGACGTGGATGCCATCGCCCGTCCTGCTCCCCTGCCGGGGCGGACCACCATCAGCGATGTCGCGCGAGCCGCCGGTGTCTCCGTCCCGACCGTGTCGAAGGTGATCAACGGACGCGATGGTGTCGCCGCCGCAACGTCGCAGCGGGTGATGGCCGTGATCGAGTCCCTCGGGTACGAGAGTTCCCTGGTCGCACGCAGCCTGCGCCGCAGCCGTACCGACGTGATCGGCATCCTGGTCACCGAGTTCGAGCCCTTCTCCACCGAGTTACTCAAGGGCATCTCGTCCGCTGCTGACGGCACCGGGTACGAGCTCCTCGCCTACGCCGGACTCGTCAGCGGCGAGGCCCGACCCGGCTGGGAGCGCCGGTCCCTCTCCCGCCTGGCCGGCACACTGATCGACGGTGCGATCGTCGTCACCCCCACCACCCTGATGGCGAGCACCCCCATCCCCGTCGTCTCGATCGACCCGCACACCGGGCCCGAGGGCCACGCCGCGATCGACTCGGACAACGTCGGCGGTGCCCGGGCGGCCACGGAGCACCTCATCGCCCTCGGTCACCGCCGGATCGCCCACATCCGCGGGCGTGCCGACCTGGCGTCGGCCGAACTCCGCGAGCTCGGGTACCGACAGTCGCTCGAGGCCGCGGGCATCCCCTTCGACCCCGACCAGGTGCGGGTCGGGGACTACCAGACCGCTGCCACCGCCGAGGTCGCCCGCGGACTGCTCGCACGCCACGACCGACCGACCGCGGTCTTCGCGGCGAACGACAGCTCGGCCATCGGGGTGCTGCAGGTCGCCGGGGAACTCGGGCTCCGCGTGCCGCAGGACCTGTCCGTCGTGGGCTTCGACGACGTCCCCCAGGCTGCGAACGCCACTCCCCCGCTGACCACGGTCGCGCAGCCGCTGCACAACCTCGGCGCCGAGGCGCTCCGGATGCTGCTCGAGCTCCTCGGCGGCCGCGACGTGCCGGCGCACGTGCAGCTGCCGGCATCGCTCGTGGTCCGGGCGAGCACGGCTCCGCCCCCACCCGGATCCTGAGGCGGAGACGCCGCCTCCCCGGCGAAACACCGCCATTTCCGGCGGCGTCTCGCCCACTCGGCGGCGTCTCGCCCACTCGGCGACGTCGGACGGGAGGCACAGTGCCAGCCCGCCCCGCGCCTCCCGTCCGCCCCGCGAGACGGCGGCGTCGGCGCGAGACGCCGCCTCCCCGGCGAAACACCGCCACTCCCGGCGGCGCCTCGCCCACTCGGCGGCGTCTCGCGCAGACGGGGGTGTCTCGCGCAGACGGGGGCGTCTCGCGCACTCGGCCACGCAGGCACGCAGGCACGCAGGCACGCAGGCACGCAGGCACGCAGCCACGCGGCCACGCAGCCGCCCTCGCGCGCGGCGGGCGGACCTGATAAGTTCCCGCTCACAACAAATACGGGAGGCCGTCGATGGCGACGCACCAGGACACAACACACCGGACCGGCGAGGCCCTCGTCACCGTGCTCGACGCGGACGGCACACCCCGGGCGGGAACCGAGGTCGTCGTGGAACAGCAGCGCCACGCGTTCGGGTTCGGCAACATCGGGTTCGACTTCGTCGGCCTCGCGAACGGTGACGCGCCCGACGAACACGACCCGGACGAGGACCCCGGCACGCCAGAGCTCGCCGACCTCTGGCTCGACGTGTTCAACACCGCGACGCTGCCCTTCTACTGGGGCCGCTTCGAGCCGGAGCGCGGCCGCCCCGACACCGAACGACTGCAGCGGACTGCCGCCTGGTTCCGAGACCGCGGTGTCGCGACGAAGGGGCACCCGCTGGTCTGGCACACCGTGCAGCCGGACTGGTTGCTCGGGTTGGACACGGACGAGGTCGAGCGTCTCCAGCGGGAGCGGATCCGCCGCGAGGTGCGCGACTTCACCGGCCTCGTCGACACCTGGGACGCGATCAACGAGGTCGTGATCATGCCGCACTTCGCGAACGGCGACAACGGCATCACGCCCCTCGCCCTGGCCCGCGGCCGGCTCGCGATGATCCGGATGGCCGTCGACGAGGCCCGCGCCACCAACCCCGCCGTCACACTGCTGCTCAACGACTTCGACCTGTCGGACGCGTACGAGTGCCTGATCGAGGGCGTCCTCGAGGCCGGCATCCGCATCGACGCCATCGGGCTGCAGACCCACATGCACCAGGGGTACTGGGGCGAGGACACCATGCTCGCGATGGTCGACCGCTTCGCCCGGTACGGTCTGCCGCTGCACCTGACCGAGACCTCCCTCGTGTCCGGCGACCTGATGCCCGCGCACATCGTCGACCTCAACGACCACCGGGTGGACTCGTGGCCGTCAACGCCCGAGGGGGAAGCACGTCAGGCCGACGAACTCGAACGGCACTACCGCAGCCTGGTCTGGCACCCCGCCGTCGAGGCGATCACCTACTGGGGCATCACCGACCAGGGCGCCTGGCTCAACGCGCCGATCGGGCTCGTGCGGGCAGACGGCACGCCGAAGCCCGCCTACGAAACACTCCGTCGACTGGTGAAGGACGAGTGGTGGACCGGGCCGACGACCCTCCGCACCGACGACTCCGGACGGGCGACGTTCCGCGGGTTCCGTGGCGACTACGCGGTCCGTGCCGGCAGCGCGGAGGCGACACTCACGATCGGTCGGGACACGCCGACAGAACTCCGGCTGACGACGGACTGACCGTCCCGCCGTGCGGGCGCGACCGCCGTCGGACGGGAGGCGCGTGACCGGTCGGGACGCGTCTCCCGTCCGACACGCGGCCGGCTCGGACCAGCGACGACCCGCCGATCGCATGCGCCCCGCGCGCTACGGTGCTGTCATGCGCGCCACCGTGCGGGACGTGGCCGCCCTCGCCGGGGTGTCCCCCAAGACCGTCTCCAACGTCGTCAACGGCGGGGTCGTCGTGCGCCCGGAGACCCGTGCCCGCGTCGAAGCCGCGGTCGTCGAACTCGGCTACGTGCCGAACCTGTCCGCTCGGGGCCTGCGGAACGGCCGGACCGGGGCGATCGCCGTGACGCTGCCGGAGCTCGCGAGTGCGTACTCGGCCGACCTCGCACGGTGGTTCGTGGTCCTGGCGCACGACCGCGGTCTCGTCGTGCAGCTCGAACAGACCGCGACCGACCCGGAGCGGGAACGCGACCTGGTCTCGCGGGCGCGGGCGCACCTGGTCGACGGGCTCGTCCTCAACCCGGTGTCGCTCGACGCCAGCACCCTCGCGAACACCGACGGCCTGCCGCCGACCGTCGTGATCGGCGAGGTCGAACCGGAGCACGTCGACCAGGTGCACGTCGACAGCCGGGCGGCTGCGCGCGAGGTCACGACGATGCTCCTCGACCGCGGACACCGGCGGATCGCGATCGTCGGTGCCGAGCGGGGTGACGTCGTCACCGCCACCGCACGGACGCGGCAGCTCGGGCACGAGGACGCGCTGGCCGCACGGCGTGTCCCCGTCGACCCGACGCTCCGTGTCCCGCTGCCGGAGTGGACGACGCCGGCCGCGGCACGGACGTTCGGCGAGTGGCTGGACCGGAACCCACTGCCCGACGCGGTGTTCGCGTTCACGGACTCGATCGCGTTCGGAGTGCTGCACGTCCTGGCGAGCCGGGGCGTCCGGGTGCCGGAGCAGGTGAGCGTCGTCGGGTTCGACGACGTCGACCAGGCCGCGTTCGCGGTCCCCGCGCTGACGACGGTGTCGTTCGACAGGCGGGCGTTCGCGGGCGCGGCGCTCGACCTGCTCGAACGACGGATCGAGGACCGGGAGGCACCGGTCCGGACCGTCGTCGTGCCACACCGGATCGTCGAGCGCGCGAGCGTCGCGACGCGGTGAAGGCGCGGTCGGGGCCGCAGGTCCGAGACCCGGCCGCTAGCGTCGTCGACGTGACCGATGAGCCCGGACTTCCCGCCCCCCTCGACCCGCTCGACCCGCTCGACGCCGTCGCGGTCGGAGCGGTGACGATCGTCCCGGACACGAACAGGCCGGTGGCCGCCGTGGTGCGGGGTGACGAGTTCCGACGGTGGCTGACCTGGCCGACGGCACCCCTGCCGGTGGTCACCGTCGAACGGACCGACATCTGGGCGATCCCGTCCGGCGTGTGGGTCGTCTACGAGGCGGAGAACCTGGAGCAGTCGTCCCGGACGGCCGTGTTCCTGTCACCCGAGCAGCCGCCGCGGTCCGTGGAACTCGGCGACCGGCGACCGATCGGGGTCGACGCCGAGGGGCTGTGGGTCGGCGATCCCCGCGACGCCTCGTTCTGGACGTCGGGGACGGGCGGCACGGACGAGGACGACGACATGTCCCGGATCGACCCGGAGACGCTCGAGTGGGCCGAGGTGGCACCGTTCTGGCCCGACCGTGACGCGTGGACCGAGCCGGACGACGAAGACGAAGACCGTGCCGGGACCGACGACAGTGACAGTGACAGTGACAGTGACGACCAGACGATGGTCGGCACCGCCAGCCAGTGGACGATCCGGTTCGCCCACCCGCTGGGCGGCGACGACGACCAGGACGACGACGCGGACGGCGACGGTCCGGTCAGCACTTCCCTGCCGACTCCACCGACCGAGATCGTCCGCGTCACCCCGGCTGACGAACGCACCACGGTGCAGGTCGACCACCTGGTCGACGCCGTCTCGATCGAGGACGGCCGGATGACCCTGCGCTTCCACCCCGCCGGTCCCCGACAGGTCGAGGTGCCGTTCGGCGAACGCGGGCCCTGGCGCAGCTGGGACACCGTGTACGACGCGCGCGAGGTGGTCATCGACGTCGCAGCGGGCATCCCGTCGGTCGTCGTCACCGAGGACCATGCCTCCGAGCCGGCTGCGGACGAGGACGCCGGAGCGGACCTCGAGGAACTCGAGGTGGTGTGGTCGGCTGAGGACGCCGCGCTCCAGGCCCGACGCGCGCCCTGGATCGGGCGACTCGACCTGACGGGGGTGAGCGGAGCCTCCTGGCAGACGCCGGAACCGGACCCGGAGACGGTCGAGCGCAGTGTCGCGGCGGTCCGCGAGCAGCTCGCGGGGCTCAGCGAACCGAGCATCATGTGGTCGGCCGACACCGACACCGTCACCCGGGTGCGGAGCGACTACCGCTCGGTGCAGGTGGACGTCGAGAGGTCGTGGCCGGACACCGAGGTGGTCGTGTCGTTCGAACACACGGCGGTGCCGTTCCTGCGGCTCCGCAGGCGTCACCGGGTCTTCGACGACGCCGGGTACCCGATCGACCGGCAGTACGTCACGGTGCACCTGGAGGAGGACATCGCGACCGGCCACATCGCATCCCGGCGCGCGGCGGTCGACGGCGTCCTCGACATCTGAGCACGCTCCGGCTGACGCCTACGTCCGCGCCTCGGTCCGCCGCGGCTTCAACCGCTCGGGAGCGTCCGTCGCCGGCACCCACTCGCAGGTGAACGACCCGCGGTACCCGAAGAGGAACCCGAACAGCCGGTTGTGCACCTCGAGGTCGACGTGGAACGACCGGTCCTCGTCCGACCACCACTCGTGCAGGGTCGCCCGGCCGCTGAACAGCATCGGGAACCGGAACGAGAACGGCCCCTCGTGGAACCGTTGCGCATCGGAGGTCAGGACCAGCCCACCACGCTCGTCGACGGCAAGGTCGAGGTCGACCGCCAGGTGCTGGTGCGAGCCGAGGTAGTCGAGCACCCGACCGTCGACGAGCACCATCGTCGCGTCGAACCGTGCGGTGCGTCCGGACCGCACGGTGTACGTCCGGACGAACGTGACGGTCTCGCGGCCGAGGACGTCGCGGTAGGGGTAGTTCTCAATGGTGAACGGGACGTCGTTCCCGACGTCGGGTACCAGGATGTTGCGGAGCCGGCCGATCTGCAGGAACGGCACCGTCCACCACGGACCTCGGCGGATCGACTGCATGGTGCCGTGGCCGACGCAGGCCTCAGCGGCGTCGAGTCCGACACCGAACCGTCGCTGCATCATCGGGTGGAGCCGGTCGAAGTCGGCGCCGAGCGCCTCCTGGAACACCGAGGTCATGACGTTCCTCCGGGTCGGGCCAGCGTCGCCAGGGTCGCCGGGGCGTCCCGCAGGTGGTCGGCTCGACGGGTCCCGCCGACCGGTGCGCGGCGCGTCCGGGAGGCCCGTGGCCGGTCCCGGCGCCACACCGCCAGGACGCTGGTGAGCGGCCAGGCCTCCGGTTCGGCCCCGCCCTCGAGCCAGACGCGGAGCCGGTCGAAACTCCACGCGGTCGCCCACCCGAGGAGCGGTCGGACGACGAGGTCGAGCGGTCCCCACCCGGAGTCGTAGTCGTACCCGGTGATGAACCGCGTCCGGCCGTCGTCGGTCGGCACGTACCGCCAGTAGCCCCGCCCGGTGCGGATCGGGGAGAGTCGGTCGTCGGTGGCGAAGCGCAGCGCCGAGGTGCGCGTGCCGTCGTCACGCAGTCGCTCGCCGATGGAGATGCCAGTGCCGTGCACGTCGTGGAGGGCCGAGCGTCGGACGTAGGTGAAGCGAGCGGCTCCGTCCGTGTCGGCCGGCTCTGGCACGATCTCCGAGAACCGGACGTCCCAGCGGACGTGCTGCCGGGGGTCCTGCGTGGCGGCCCACACCGCGTCGACGTCGGCGTCGATCAGCGTCTCGACGTAGATGCTCCGGCTGGCCACGGGGCTGAGCGTAGTGCCGGCCCGAGTGCCATCACCAGCGGCAGCGACGCCGTCAGTCGCCGTCCGCCGCCCGCAGCACGGCGGCCGCGGTGCGCCGGTCGGCGAGGATCCGGAAGTGGCCGCCGAGGTCCAGCCGCACGTTCTCCGCCCCGGCGAGCTCACTGCCGCCGGGGATGAGCGTGTCGAAGACCGCGTAGACCGAGGTGATCCGGGTGTTCGCGTCGAGCTCCCGCGCCAGGCCCGCGAGCACCGGGTCGGCGGCGCGGAACACCCGGAGGTGTCGGACGGGTGCCAGGACGGCGTACTTCGACCCGGCGAACGGCGTCGACACCGCCACCATCCGGTCGATGCGGCCGTGCGGGTCCAGTCGGGTCATGGCGTACTTGCCGATCAGGCCGCCCTTGCTGTGCGCGAGGACGAGCACCCGGTGCAGGTCGTGCTCGTCGAGGTAGGCCATCACCTCCTCCGCCGAGACGGGCACCGGCTTGAGGTTGTGCCGGAGGACGGTGAGCACGTGCACCGGGTGGCCGCGGTCGTGGAGCACGTCCATCAGGGGGCGCATGAAGTGCCACGTCTCGTAGACGCCGGGGATCACGATCACGGCCTGCCGGTCGCCGGAGCGGTAGTCGTCGGCGGTCGTGGGCCCGAGACTCCTGACCTGCCACACCACGGCGTACACCCAGTCGAGGAGCGCCCATCGCGCACGACGCACCAGTCCGACCCGGACCGGGCTCGTCTCGGCGGTCGCGCCGGTCACAGCGGGACGCCGTCCCGGGTCGCCTCCAGGGTCTGGACGCGACGGAACTCGTCGACGAGACGGGCGACGGCGACGGGCTGGTGTTCCTGCACGTGGTGCGGCCCGGGGAGCTCGACGAGCGCGCCCGCGTCCGCGGCGGCCACGAGCCGTTCCACCCAGTCGTGCTTGGCGATGGGGTCCTGCTCGCCGCGGATCAGGAGCACCGGCACGGTCAGGGCCCGGACGCTGTCGAGCATCCGGAAGTCCCGCATGGGCAGGAGTTCCCGGGCGTACTGCGGGATGCTCCGGACGTAGTCCCCGAAGACGATGACGTTCATCCGGAGGCCCTCGATCGCGCAGTCGAGCAGGAGCTGCGCACCCAGACGCGGCAGCGAGCGCCGCCGGTCGTCGACGACCGGCCCGACCAGGACCACGGAGTTGACGACGTCGGGGTGGCGGAGCGCGGCGGCGACGGCGATCTGCGTGCCCATCGACTGCCCCATCACGACCAGGTCGCTGATGCCACGAGCGGTGACCGCGCGGACGACGAGGTCGGCGTACTCGTCCACCTGGAACCTGCGCCCGGCACGGGTCAGTCCACCGAACCCGGGCAGGTCGACCGAGACGGTCCGGTGCGTCTGCGAGAGCAGTGTCTGCACCCGGAGGAACGACCGGTGGGACATGCCGATGCCGTGCACCATGACGATGGTCGGAGCGAGGGCGTCCCGGACGCGTCCTGCCGGGGCGAGGGTGCGCAAGCGCACGGGGTGTCCGTCGATCCGGACGGTCTCGACGAGAGCGCGCATCCCCTGAGACTAGGCGGCTCACCACCCGCTGCCTGTGAACGATCCGCAGCGGGGAGTCAGCACCGTCTTCGATTCCTGCAAGGTCGACGCGGTGCACTGCTCCCATGACCGACACGAACCCCTCCGGACGGCGCCCCGACGACTGGTCGGCTGCCCCAGCACCCGCCCCCACCGGCCCGACCGCGGGCACCGCCACCGCCGCCCCGCAGTCGGGCCCCGACATCGCTCGTCCCGCTCTCGCCGGGACGCACCCCGCTCCCCCGGCCTGGTCCGGCACCCCCGCTCCGGCACCGACCGGACGGACCACACCGCGACCGCCGTGGTTCTGGCCGATCGTGGCGGTGGCCGTCGGTCTCGCAGCACTGCTCGTCGGCGGCGGCGTCGGCTTCGCGGTCGGCCACGCGGTCGGTGGAGCGCACGGCGGCGCATCGTTCTCCGGCCCCGGCTCCGGCCCCCGCGGCCAGACCGACGGCGGGACGGACGGCAGCGGCAACTGACCGCGGCGCGGGCGCAGACCCTGGTGCTCCGACTCCCGCCAGCGCTACGCTCGCGCCCATGCGCAAGGTCACAGCGGGGCTCTTCACCTCGGTCGACGGTGTCGTGCAGGACCCGTACGAGTTCCAGTACGACAGCTTCGACGACGAACTCGGCGCGGGCATGACCGCGTGGATGGACGCCACCGACACCGTGCTGCTCGGCCGGAACAGCTACCTGGAGTGGTCGGAGTGGTGGCCCGCCCACCCGGAGGACCCCTTCGGCCAGTGGATCAACCCGATCGAGAAGCACGTGGCATCCACCACCCTCGGCGACGACCTGGCGTGGGAGAACAGCACGCGCATCACCGGCGACGTCCCCACCTTCGTCCGCGAGCTGCAGCAGCGTGACGGAGCGGACATCGCCGTGTGCGGGAGCGTCACCCTGGTGCGCAGCCTGCTCTTCGCCGGGGTGCTCGACGAACTGCAGCTGATGATCCACCCGGCCGTCGCCGGCCGCGGTCGGAAGCTGTTCGAGCCGACCGACCCGCCCACGCGCCTCCGGCTGGTCGCGAACTCCGTGACGAGCAAGGGCAACGTCCTGAGCACCTACGGGCGGTACGCCGAGTCGGCGGACTGAAGCCGCGCCTCCCGGCCGTCAGCCACAGGGGTGGACGGCAGGTGCGCGCGATCGGCGTACCCTTCTGGGTGGCCCAGACCGCACGAAACCGGAGCTCACCATGCCGCAGGACACCCGCCCACACGTCGTCATCGTCGGCGGTGGATTCGCCGGGATCGCCGCCATGCGTGAGCTGAAGGACGCTCCGGTCCGGGTCACGCTCGTCGACCGCCACGTCTACAACATGTTCCAGCCGCTCATGTACCAGGTGGCGACCGGCGGCCTGAACGCGGGCGACGTGACGTACTTCCTCCGCAGCCTGCGTGCCCGCCAGTCGAACGCCGACTTCCGCCACGGCCTGCTCACCGGGATCCGGCACGACGAGCGGATCGCCGAGATGTCCGACGGCGAGCACCTGCACTACGACTACCTGATCCTGGCCAACGGCGTGAACACGAGCTACTTCGGGACGCCCGGCGCCTACGAGTACGCGTACTCGATGTACTCGCGCTCCCAGGCCCTGCGCATCCGCGACGAGCTGTTCACGCGCCTGGAGCAGGCCGCCGCGAAGCAGGGTCCGGACGAGATCCGCGTCGTCATCGTCGGCGGCGGTGCGACTGGTGTCGAGATGGCGGGGGCGCTCGCGGAACTCCGCGACCAGGCGCTGGTCGGTGCGTACCCGGAGATCGAGCGCGGCAACATCTCGATCACGCTCGTGCACCGCAGCGGCGAGCTCCTCAAGCCGTTCGCCCCGCGACTGCGTCGGTACGCGGCGAAGATCCTGCTGAAGCGCGGCGTCGTCCTGCGGCTGAACTCCGGTGTCGAGGAGGTCATGCCCGACGGCGTCCGCCTGGCCGGCGGCGAGGTCATCCCCGCCTCGCAGGTGATCTGGGCGACGGGTGTGTCGGCACACAAGGAGGTCGGCAACTGGGGGCTGCCGCAGACCCACGGCGGCCGCATCCAGGTGAACGACGACCTCAGCGTGAAGGGCGTCGACCGTGTCTTCTCGGCCGGCGACATCGCCGCGCAGGACGACGCGCTCGCGCAGCTCGCGCAGCCGGCGCTGCAGGGCGGCAAGCACGTCGCCGAGCAGATCAAGCGCCGTCTGGCCGGCAAGCCGACCGAACGGTTCAAGTACTTCGACAAGGGCACGATGGCGACGATCGGCACGAACGCCGCGGTCGCCCAGCTGCGTGGCGGCATCACGATGGTCGGCCCCGTGGCCTGGGCGGCGTGGGTGTTCGTCCACATCACCAGCCTGCTCGGCAACGGCAACCGGATGTCGACGCTGACCCACTTCTTCGTCCGCTACGTGTGGTTCATGCGGAAGCGCTCGATCCCGATCGTCGGCGACGTCCGTCCGGTCCGCCCGAACGGCGACCGCGAGCCGGAGCCCTGGCAGCTGCAGAAGGCGGAGTAGCCGTCACGGGGTGACAGCCGTCACCACATGACGGACGGGAGGCTCCCCACCGGTCCGGTGGGGAGCCTCCCGTCTGTCACGTGGTCGGGCGGGACCGTCAGCCGCGCGGCGCCGTGTACGCGCCGTCGGCGATGTCCTCGAGCAGCGTCGGCCCGGTCGGCTGCCAGCCGAGGAGCTCGCGTGTCGCGGTCGACGAGGCAGCCATCGGCATGCCGTAGAACCGCCCGATGAAGCCGAAGTGGTCGACCGCGTCGGCGGCGTCGACCGAGGTGACCGGCACACCGAGGGCGTCCCCGATCGCCTGCGCGATGTCGCGGGTGGGGACGGCGTCCTCGGCGGTGACGTGCATCCGGGTGCCCGCGGGGGCGCTCTCGAGGCCGAGCCGGACCAGCCGAGCGGCGTCGGTGCGGTGCACCGCGGCCCAGCCGTTCGTCCCCTCGCCGATCATCGCGGCGACCCCGTGGCGCCGTGCCGCCGCGGTGAGCAGCGCGACGAACCCGTGGTCGCCGTGCCCGTGCACGGTCGGGGCGAACCGCGCGATCACGGTGCGCACGCCCTGGTCGACGAAGTCGAGCGCGCGGTTCTCACTGCCGCCGCGCATGGCCTGCGGACCGACGAAGGGGTTCGGGTCGTCCTCGATGGCGGGGCGGTCGGCGGTGAGTCCAGCAACGCCGGAGGCGACGACGAACGGCCGGTCACTGCCGACGAGGACCCCGCCGAGGGTCTCGACCGCGGCACGCTCGGCGGCGTTGGTCTCCTCCGGGTGTGCCCAGTCGTGCTTGTTGGCGAGGTGGACGACCCCGTCGGCGGCTTCGGCTCCGTGACGCAGGGCCGCGAGGTCGTCGAGGTCGCCGCGGAGGACCTCGGCGCCCTTCCCCTGGACGGACGCGGCGGCTGCGTCCGACCGGACGAGCCCGGTGACGCGGTGGCCGGCGGCGAGGAGCTCGTCGACGGTGGCGGAGCCGATCCAGCCGGAGGCTCCGGTGACGAACACGTGCATGGTGGTGCCCTTCTCGATGATGTCAGTTGCTGACATCAAGAACCGTACACCCGGCGTCAGCGGCTGTCATCGCCGTCATCGCTCGGTAGACTCCGGGCATGGCGAGATGGCAACCCGGGACGCGGCAGCGACTGCAGGGGACCGCGCTGCAGCTGTTCCTCGACCGCGGCTTCGAGACCACCACGGTCGCCGACATCGCCCGTGCCGCCCAGGTCACCGAACGCACCTTCTTCCGGCACTTCGCCGACAAGCGCGAGGTCCTGTTCGCCGGCCAGGACGACTTCCTGCAGATGTTCGTCGGCCCGATCCAGGAGGCCCCGGCCGGCACTCCGCCGCTCGAACTCGTGGCGCGGGCACTGGCGGGCGCCGGAGCGTTCTTCCCCGAGGACCGCCGCGAGTGGTCCCGTACCCGCCAGCGGGTGATCGACGCCGAACCAGCGCTCGGCGAACGGGAGCTCGCGAAGCTGTCCGGCCTCGGCGCCCGGCTCGCCGAGCTCCTCCGCGACCGCGGTGTCCCGGAGCCGGCCGCGACCCTCGTGGCCCAGTCCGGCGTGACCGTGTTCCACCTGGCGTTCGCGCAGTGGATCTCGCCTGGCGAGACGCGGACGATGCCCGATCTGGCGACCGAACGGCTGGAGGCCCTGGCGAGCACGCTGGGTCGACAGCACGCCTGACCGCTGGGTGACCGGAGCGCACTGAGCCCGTTCTTGGACTCCCGGAGCACACTGGCGGGATGACCCGGACCGCAGCCCCGGCGCCAGCCCAGAGGACCGTCCCCGAGGCGGGAACCCCGGCCGTCCCGACCGGTACGGCCTCACCCGCTCCGCTCGTGCACCGCGCCCTGGCCCTCGACGGCCTGCGCACGGTCGCGATCGTCATCGTGGTCCTCTACCACCTGCACGTGCCGCAGTTCGAGGGCGGGTGGATCGGCGTGACCGTCTTCTTCGTGCTCTCCGGGTACCTGATCACCACGCTGCTCCTCCGTGAACGTCGGAAGACCGGCACGATCCGACTCGGGTCGTTCTGGTGGAAGCGGCTGCTCCGGCTCTACCCGGCGCTCCTCGCACTCGTGGTCGCCGGGCTGCTGCTCTGGAACTGGGTCGGGGACTACAAGGGTGCTTCGTTCTCGGCCGGCGAGGCCGCGTTCATCGCCCTGACCTACACCGGCAACCTCTACCGGTCGTTCTGGGACACCACGCAGGGCGTCTTCGCGCACACGTGGAGCCTGTCGATGGAGGAGCAGTTCTACCTGGTCTGGCCGCCGGTGCTCGTGCTCCTGTTCGCCCTGGGACGACGCCGGCGCACGCTGGTCACCGGCCTGTCCGCCGTGGTCGTCGGCGCCTCGGCAGCAGCCTGGCTGAGCTACCGCACGCCCTCAGGGGGATCGACCCCGGACGTGTACTTCTCGCCCGTGCTCGGCGTCGTCCCGCTCGCCACGGGGTGCCTGCTCGCGCTGCTGCTCGACGACGAGCGCTTCCGTTCGTTCGCCTCAGGTCTCGCCGGACACATCGGTACCTGGGCCGGTGCGGCTGCGGTCCTCGGCGTGCAGTTCTGGATCGACGACGACTGGACCGAGCACGCCTGGACCTTCGGGCTGCTCATGCCGGTCACCGGGGTCTTCGCCGCGGTGCTCATCGGCGGCCTGGTCTCGGTCCGCACCCCGGTGTCGGCGGCGCTCTCCTGGACCCCCGTCGCCTGGTTCGGCCGCCGGGTCTCGTACTCCGCGTACCTCTGGCACCCGCTCGTCATCGCGCTGCTCGGCACGTTCGCGATCGGCTGGTTCGGCGACGTCTGGCTCTTCGCCGCCGCGGTCGTGGTGTCGATCGGCGCGGCCTACGCGGTCGAGGTCCCCGTCGAGAAGCTCCGCGCCCGCACCCGGGAGGCCCACCGCCTGGTCACCGAGGACCGGGCCGCGCGGAGCGCCGCCACGAGCTAACGCCGGCGACCGGCCTGGCGTCGGGTGTGGTTGTGCTCGATCGCCCGACGGACGAGCGCCTGCAACGCCGGGACGTCGACGGGGTCACCGGCGGAGTACTTGATCGCGCGGCGCTGGTTGCCGCCGAGCTCGTCGTTGAAGAGACCGTCCGGGTCGTCGAGGGACGCGCCGTACATGAAGCCGAGCTTCACGGCCTGCTTGAAGACGTTGCCGACGACGAGGATGCCGTCGAGCTCCCACACCGGGGCACCGCGCCACTTCCACGTCTCCTCGATGGCGGGGTCGACGGCCAGCACCGCGGCACGGGCGTCGGCGAGGACCGCACCGCGCCAGTCCGGGTGCGCCGCGATCATCGCGTCGATGTGCTGCGCGGGCGTCAGCTCGCCCGCTGGCGGCTCATCCGTCTGGGGCTCATCCGTCTCGGCCATGTGCACACGGTAGTGCCCCGGACAGATCGGAGACCCCGTCGTGCGTTCCGGTGGAACCACGGACGGGAGGCTCCCCACCCGACACGGCCGTCCCGCCGCTGGCGCGTCGGGACGGTGTCGGCCGGAGGGGGCCCGGGTGCCGACCGGCACCGGGCCTCCCGTCCGGTCGCTGTCCGGACCGCAACGGTGCTGACGGTTCAGCGGCGGGTGTCGCCGTCCTGGTCGAGGTCGATCTCCTCGTGCGCGACGTCCTCGGACACCTGCTGCTGCTCGGTGACGGTCTCGGTGCCGAGGCGGACGCGCTCGACCGGGACGGTCTCCTTGTCGACGACGACGCGCTCCTCGCTGAGGGTCACCTCGTGCTCCTCCTCGGACAGGTCCGGGCCGTCGGTCGCAGCACCGACGTTGCCGTCGGTGATCGGCTCGGTCTCGACGCGCAGTTCCTCGTGCTGCACCGGCACGGTGATGTTCTGCTGCTCCGTCACGACGTGCTTGCGGAGACGGGCTCGGCCCGTCTGGACACGCTGCGTGCCGACGTCGAGGCGCTGCTCCGACCGGGTCATCGCGTCGTCGGTGTCCGGCCCCGACGTGTCGTGCCCGGCGGACGGGGTCGTGTCGTGCCCTGCGGACGCGGTCGTGTCGGTCACGCCGCGGTCGGTGTCCGTCGTGTCGCGGCCGGTGACCGTGTCGCTGTCGGCGACGCCTGCCGCGTCCGCGGTGGTGTCGTACCCGGCCGCTCCGGCCACACGGTCGTCGGTGGCTGGGAGGTCACGACCGGACGTGTCGCCTGCGTGGTGGGGACTTGCGGCAGCGGGGTCGGTCGGGGTCAGGTCGGGGTCGACGCCGATCGTGCCGTCGTCCGCGCCCGTGTCGGTGCTCGTGCCGTCGCCGTCGCCGGTCGTGCCCGCGGCACCGCTGCCGAGGCCGTAGTGGTCGAAGATCCGGTCCTGCTCGTCGTCGCTCAGGTCGCCGTCGGCGTCGATGCGCGGAGCGTCCTTGATGCGGTCCTTGTCGTAGGCCACGCGGAGTTCGTCGCCGGTCAGGTCGGCGCCCTCGAGCGGGACGAAGGACTCGGACGTGCCGAAGAGCCCCGTCGAGACGCTGGCGAAGAGGGGGTGCCCGTCCTCGTTGTCGACGTAGACCTGCTTGACGGTGCCCACCTTCTGGCCGTCCGGGTCGATGACCTTGGCGCCGAAGACGCTGTTGATGGTGTTCGTGTCGATCATGGTCGTTCCTTCCGTTCGTGCTGTGGGGTTGCGGACGTGTGAGTTCGTGGGGTGGTCGGAGCCGGACGTCAGCGACCGAGGCCGACGCGGTCGACCTTGCGGTGGTACCGCATGCCGGCCAGGCCACCGAGGACGGCGCCGACCAGGCTGATCACCGCGACCAGGACGACGGTGATGATGCCCGTGACGGTCAGGGTGCCCTCGTCGACGGGGATGCGCGGGAAGCTGTTGAGGTTCCCGAGCACGTTGAACTGGCTGCCGGCGACGGCGGTGACGATCGCCACCACGATCGCGATGACGACCGCCCAGATCCACACCGCGACGCCCTGCTTGGCGCCGGAGAAGCGCGCCATCCGGCCGGCGACGTAGCCACCGGCGACGTAGGCGACGAACAGGATCACCGCGAGTGCGATGGCGCCGACGATGCCGACGACGTCGCCGTTCTTCGTGACGTCCTTCGCGGCACTGTCGACGTCACCGGCGTTCTGGCCGAGACCGACGCCCGCGCCGACCGCGGTGAGCACCGCCGTGAGGATGACGGCGGTACCGGTGGCGGTGAGCCAGCCGAAGAACGCCGAGCCCCACTTGAAGCCGGCGAACTCGTCCTTCTCGCGCTCCAGGACGCTCTCGCGCTGGGTCGGGCCGCGGTCGGCGCGGGCGGCGCCGCCGCCGACGGCTGTTGCCGCTGCCCCGTCCCGGGTCCCGTGGTCCCGGGTCCCGTGGTTCTGGGCCCCGTCCGGTCCGTCCTGGTCGTGTGCCGCGACGGCGTGCGAGGCTTCGCCGTCGCGGTGCGCTCCCTCCGGGCCGGTGCCGTCGCTCGCTCCGGCGTGACGGACGGGCCGGGTGTCGTCGTCGGGTGTGCTCATGGCTGCCTCCTGGCGTGGTGCTCGTGCTGGTGTTCGATCCGCCCGGTACGGAACACCGGAGCGGGTGGGAGCGCGGGCAGACGACGACGGCCGTGCGGTTCGCGGACAGTCCCGCGGATCAGGCCGGAGGAGCCTCCTGGACCGTGACGCGGCGGACGCTCGGGGTGACGGCGGCGACCACGGTGGCGACCACGATGAGCACCGCGCAGCCGAGCAGGGTCGGCGTGGTCCCGACGGCGTGCGCGAGCGGTCCGACGAGCGCCTCGCCGAACGGCACGGCGACGACCGACCCGACGGCGTCGTACGAGTAGACCCGCGCCAGGACGTCCCGCGGCACGTTGGTCTGCAGGGACTGGTCCCAGGCGATCGAGAAGACCTCGATCGCGGCCCCGGCGACGGCGAACGACACGATCAAGGCCGGGACGGAGGGTCGGAGTGCCAGGGCGAGGACCGGTACCGCGGCGACGACCATCAGCGCCACACCGATGCCGAGTGCGTGCCGGGGGTGCCACCGGAGGGCGATCACCGCGCCGACCGCCAGTCCGACCGACAGCGCGGCGACGACGAGCCCCCAGGCCGCCCGGCCGAACGAGGCGTCCGCGACGACGGGCCCGAGCACCGCGGTCGCACCGACGAAGGCGGCGTTGAGCACGGCGAACTGCAGGACGACGATCCAGACCCAGCGGCGGCCGACGAACTCATGCCATCCTTCGCGGAGGTCCGCGACGACCGAGGTGCGCTCGGGCCGATCGGCCTCGGCCCGCCCGCGCGGCAGTCGCATGCGGGTGAAGAGGACCGCGGCGACGGCGAAGCCCGCTGCGTCGACGGCGAGCCCCCAACCCGGTCCCACCACCGCGACGAGTCCGGCACCGGCCGACGCTCCGAGGATGCTCCCGCCGTTGAGCCCGAGCCGGAGCAGGGCGTTCGCCGGCCGGAGCTGCGCTTCGGGCACCGTGTCCGGCACCAGCGCCCCGGCCGCGGGCAGGCTGACGGCCGCGACGGCCCCGTTCAGGACGCTCAGCACCACCAGTGACGGGATGCTCGCCGTCCCGGAGATGATGAGCGCGGCCACCGCGGCCTGCGTGACCGCAGCCGCGGACGACGTCCCGACCAGGACCACGTCGCGGGGCAACCGGTCCGCGATCACCCCACCGAAGAGCAGGACCGCGACGTTCGCGACCGAGCGGGCCGCCACGACGAGGCCCAGGTCCGCCGCGGACCCGGTGAGGTCGAGCACCGCGAACGCCAGGGCGATCGGGGCGACCGCGTTGCCGAGGATGCTCGTCGTCCGCGCTGCCAGGAGCCACCGGAAGGGCGCGGAACGCAGCGGACCGAGCCGGTCGACCGTGGTGCTCACGAGCGGCGGAGGGGGAACAGGGCGGCCGTGACCGACACCGGACGCGTGCCGGGTGTCCGCGGCGGACGGGCAGCGGCGTGCAGGATCGCGGACGCCTGGCCGATGTGCTGCACCACACGACGCCAGGTCTCCGGGTCGACCCACAGTGCGGCGTCGGTCGAGACGCCGGGACCGTCGACCTGGTCGCGGGCGCGTCGGCGGAGCTCCTCGGCGACGGCGTCGAGGTACACCAGCCGGTCCTCGGCCGCCTCGGGGTCGAGCGGATGCACCTCGTGGGCGTCGAACGGCACCGAGGAGGCCTCGTGTCGGTAGCGCTTCGCCTCGCCACCCCGCAGTCGGACGACCTCGACGACCCGGACGAGCCCGGCCCGCTCGAGGACCCGGAGGTGGTAGCTCGCGGTCGCCTGGGACAGCCCGAGCTCCCGTCCGGCCTCGGCGGCGCTCATCGCGACGCCCGTCAGCAGGGACAGCAGTCGCAGGCGGATGGGGTGCGCGGTCGCGCGGAGTTCGTCGATCGTGGACACGGAGGCATCGTGGCAGTCGGGGGTCGGCACCGTCAAAGGGCTCTTTGGGGGTCGGGATCCGCACTCCTGCCGGCGGCGATCACGGTCGTGCGTAGGCTCTCCCCGTGACCACGGACACCACGGACGTCCTCGTCGTCGGCGGCGGACCGGTCGGCCTGTTCCTCGGCGCGCTCCTCGCAGCACGCGGCACCGCGGTCCAGGTCTGGGAACGCCGGACCACCGACCCGGTCGGCTCCCGCGCCATCGGGATCCACCCGCCGTCCCTCGACGCGTTCGCCGACCTCGACCTGGCCGGCCCGGTGCTCGCCGAGGCCGTGCTCGTCCGTACCGGCGTCGCCCGTAGTCGCGGTCGGGTCCTCGGCGCGCTGTCGTTCGCCCGCGCCTCGGACACGCACCCCTACGTGGCGACGCTCGACCAACACCGCACCGAGACCCTGCTGCGCGGATGTCTCGACGCCAGCGCACCCGAGGCCCTCCGCAC
This sequence comes from Curtobacterium sp. MCPF17_047, assembly GCF_003234045.1. NCBI lineage: Bacteria > Bacillati > Actinomycetota > Actinomycetes > Micrococcales > Microbacteriaceae > Curtobacterium > Curtobacterium sp. MCPF17_047. The sequence continues at coordinate 24,503 of NZ_QKSF01000010.1, forward strand.
CGGCACCACGCTCGTCGACCTCGCCCGGCACGCCGACCACGTGGACGCGACCGGGACCGACCAGGACGGCCGGACCGTCACCGTCCGGGCCTCGTTCGTGGTCGGTGCCGACGGCGCCCGGAGCGTCGTCCGCGACCTGCTCGGCATCGGCACGACCGGTCGGGACTACCCGGATCGGTACGTGATGGGCGACTTCGCCGACCCCGAGGCCCCGGACGCCCGCGCGACGGCGCTCGTCGACGTCGGGCCGGCCGGGGTCGTGGAGTCCTTCCCCCTCCCCCACGGTCGCCGGCGCTACGTCGCCCTGCTGCACGCCGACGACCCGCTCGTCGACCCGGCCGCCCCGGCGACCGCAGCGGACGCACCGGAGGCGGGACGGGCCTCCCGGCTGGCGGCGATCGTCCGCGGACGGACCGGCGTCGCACCGGATCCGACCACCTGCTCGATGCTCAGCGCGTTCCGGGTGCGACGCCGCACCGCGGAACGTGTCGGTGTCGGCCGCGTGGTCCTGGTCGGTGACGCAGCTCACGAGATCAGCCCGATCGGCGGGCAGGGCATGAACCTCGGCTGGCTGGACGCCGCGGAACTCGGACCGTTGCTCGCCGACGCGGTGCGGACCGGCGAGGCCGGCCCGTGGCCGTCCTACGCGCGCCGCCGGCAGGCCGCCGCCCGTCGAGCGGGTCGGCAGGCCGAGGCGAACATGGCCCTCGGCCGTGCCGTCCCGGACGCCGTCGGCATCGGCCGGGAGGCACTGCTCCGGTCCGTCCTGACCCTCCCGACCTCCGGTGCGCTCGCCCGGCTCTACGCGATGGCGTGGGCGTAGCCGGAACCGTTCCCGGCGCTGCTCAACGGGCGGTGCGGTGCCGTCCGTACCGCTGGAACAGGGCCGCCCACCGGGGCAGGGCGCGCCGCTCACCGGACACGACCGCCGCCGCGGTGGGGGACGGTGCGAACGCGAACCAGGGGCACACGGGGCAGACGTGCAGCCACTCGTGGACGGCGAGACCGACGCCGTAGTACTGGTTCCGCGCCACGCGCAGCGGGCGGGAACACCGGGGACAGGACAGCTGCGCGCCGTCCCGTCCGAGCGCGGGGGTGGTCGTTCGTGTCACGTCGACAACTGGCATGGCCGGTCCTCTTCGATGTCCCGTCACGCACCGTTGCGTGACCGTGCGCCGAGGATACGACCGGACCCGCGCCGGTGCACGTCGGGGCACGGTCCTGTCCGCAGAACGCGAGCGCCGGCCTGCGCGCCGGGTCGGCCGCCCGGTCCGACCAGGGACGGACCGGGCTCGGCGCGACCGGGGTCAGGCGGTCACGGCGTGCGGGTACTCGGGCGCACGACCCTGGAACGCGAGGATCGCGTCGTTGCGGACCCGGCCGTCCTCGATCTCCACTGCACGACGGATGGTGTCGGACTCCGCCCAGGCCGACGGCCCCGACATCACGGTCCGGAGGAACGGCATCAGCGCCTCGCTGATCTCCCACGTCGACGAGTTCCAGAGCAGCGACGGGCTGTGGTCCACGGCGTAGTAGTTCGTCGAGTCGCCCACCGTGATCATCGGCTCGGCGAAGGACGTCGTGCGTGCCCAGCTGAAGCCCATGCCCTCGTCGATCGACACGTCGACGATGAGACTCCCCGGCCGGAAGGCGTCGAGGTCCTCGGTGCGCAGGTACGTGAGCGGGGCGTTGGGGTCCTGGAGCGTGCAGTTCACGACGATGTCGTTCCCCGCCAGGTACGGCGCCAGCGGCACCGGGCCGTCGGGTGTCCGGACCGTGCTCGCGAAGGGCGTGTGGTCGTCGTGCTCGAACTGCAGGATGTCGACCGACGGGATCGGTGACCCGACCGCCGCGATGTCCCGGTTGGTCAGGACGCGGACGTCGTGGACGCCGTGCGCGTTCAGCGCGGTGACGGCTCCGCGCGCGGTGGCCCCGAACCCGATCACGACGGCGGTGAGGCGTCGGCCGTAGTCCCCGGTGGAGCCGCAGAGCTGCAGGGCGTGGAGCACCGAGCAGTACCCGGCGAGCTCGTTGTTCTTGTGGAAGACGTGCAGGCCGAAGCCGCCGTCCTCGCGCCAGTGGTTCATCGCCTCCCAGGCGATCAGGGTCAGGCGCTTGTCGATCGCGAGCTGCGTCAGGGCCTGGTCCTGCACGCAGTGCGGCCAGCCCCAGAGCACCTGGCCGTCGCGGAGGTCGGCGAGGTCGGCGGCCAGGGGCTTCGGCAGGAGCACCACGTCGGACGTGGCGATGATCTCCGCACGCGTGGCCATCCCGGCGACGAGCGGCTCGAGGTCACCGTCCGGGACGCCGAACCGGTCCCCGTACCCCCGCTCCAGCACCATCTGTGCGCGGAGGTCCGGGTCGATGCGCCCGAAGTGGGCGGGGTGGATCGGCAGGCGACGTTCGTCGGCCTTCCGGGAGACAGCCAGCACCCCGAGCCGGAGCAGGTGGGGGGTCGGCGTGGTTTCGGTCATGGTGCACTGTACGGCGCGCCCGGGCTGCGGTTCACGCGACGAGTGCGGCCCCCGCGATCCCGAGCTCGACGACGAGCACGAGTGACGACGCGATGACGAGCCGGAAGAGGGTGCGGGTCGGCGGACCGGTGAGCACGAGCCGCACCCCGACCGCCGCGAGCACGACCACGACCACGGCACCGAGGACCGCGAGCACCGCACCGGCACCGCGGACCGGGTCGTCCCCGCCGAGCTGCCCGACCAGCACCAGGACGGCAGCGACGACGAGCGAACCGAACGCCACGATGCCGGACGCGTGCAGCCCCAGGCGGTGCGGGAACCCCCGGACACCGGTGGCCGCGTCGTCGACCAGGTCGGGCAGGACGTTCGTGCAGTGGATCGCGACGCCGAACACCGCCCCGGTGGCGATCGCCCACGTCGCCGGCCAGCCGCCGTCCGGTCCGGCGGCGACCGCGACGACCGGCAGCAGGCCGAACGCGACGACGAACGGCACGACCGAGGCCGCCGTCCGCTTCAGTCCCCCGTCGTAGGCCCACCCGGCTGCGACCAGCACGACGTGCGCGACGGCGGCGACCGGTCCGAGGAACAGCGAGAGCACGACGGCGACCCCGGCTGTCACGAACGCGGCGGTCCGGACCGTGGTGACGGCGATGATCCCGCGGGCGACCGGCTTGTCGCTCCGCCCGACCGCGCGGTCCCGGTCGGCGTCGATCCAGTCGTTGGCGAGCCCGATCGACAGCTGCCCGGCGACCACGGCGAGCGCCACCAGGACGACGACCCGGAACGGATACCCGACCGCGGTGGCGATGACCGCCGCCAGGACGGTGACGGTGACGGTGGGACCCGGGTGCGAGGACGCGAACAGCAGGCGGATGGTGGAGGGCCTGCGCGGAGAGGTCACCCGGCCAGCGTACGGAAGCGGTGGACGGCCGGTCCCGCTCCGTGGACATCCTGGGTCGTGTCCGGTCGGACGCGGCCTAGGTTCCGAGCAGCGTCGACCCCCGGCGCGGGAGGAACGACCATGACCACCACGACGAACACCCCGCCCGGCCGCACGGGCTTCCTGCGTCGGATGACCTTCGCCTGCGCCTGGGGTGAGGGCCTGGACGGCTTCGACCTGGGTGTCATCAGCGTCGCGCTCCCCGCGATCACCGTCGCGCTCGGGCTGGACCCGGTGCTCGCCGGGCTGATCGGGGCCAGTTCCCTGATCGGGATCTTCATCGGGGCGCCCCTCGCCGGGTGGCTGACCGACCGGTTCGGGCGGAGGCGGGTCTTCACGATCGACGTGCTGGCGTTCATCGTGCTCGGACTCGCGCAGGCGTTCGTCGCCGACGGGTGGCAACTGTTCGTCGTCCGGGTGCTGCTCGGGATCGCGATCGGTGCGGAGTACGCCATCGGGGCCGCGATGCTCGCCGAGTTCGCGCCGGCGGCGGACCGCGGGCGACGGCTCTCCGGGCTGCTCGTCTGCTGGTACGGCGGCTACCTGATCGCCGTCGTCACCGCGTACGTGATGATCGACGCGTTCGACCTCAGCTGGCGGTGGGTGCTCGTCACGAGTGCCCTGCCCGCGGTGGTCACCGCGATCGCGCGCATCGGGTTCCCGGAGTCGCCGCGGTGGCTGCTGTCCCGCGGCCGGGTGGACGAGGCACGGGCGATCGTCACGGCGCACCTGGGCGGCGAGGCGTACTTCCGCGAGGAGCAGTACGCGGCCGAGGAGCAGCGCGCGGGCGGCTACCGGGTGCTGTTCTCGAAGGACAACCGGCAGCGACTGGCGTTCATCTCGCTGTTCTGGGCGTGCAACGTCGCCCCGTACTTCGCGATCTTCACGTTCGCGCCCACGGTGCTCGACGCCCTGCGCCTGCAGAACGAGGCCGCGGGCACCATCACGGTCAACGCGATGGCTGCGGTCGGTGCGTTCGTCGGCATGCTCACGATCGAACGGCTCGGCCGTCGTCGCCAGCTCATCCCGCCGTTCTGGATCATGGCGGTCGCCCTGGCCGTGGTCGGGGTCTGGGGGTCGGCACCCGCCGTCGTGGTGGTGCTCTGCTTCGCGGTGTTCTCGTTCATGAACGCCGCCCAGGGCAACCTGACCGCGGTCTACCCGATCGAGGTGCTGCCGACCGAGGTCCGTTCCACCGGGGTCGGCTTCGCCGCCGCCTGCAGTCGGATCGGTGCTGCTGCTGGCACGTTCCTGCTGCCGGTCGGGATCTCGTCGATCGGCATCGGGGCGTGCATGCTCATCGCGGCGGCGGTGTGCGTCGCCGGCGGGATCCTGTCGCAGGTCATGGCACCGGAGACGACGGGTCGAGGTCTGCACGAGACGAGTACGCAGCCGCTGCGCCAGCAGGTGCCGACGGATCGGTGACGGGCGAGTCGGCGGGCGCGGACTCGACGGGCCCGGCGACCGCCCCGGTGCGGCGGCGACGCCGTGCCCCGAGCAGCCCGGAGGCCAACGCGATCCCGGCGAGCACGACGAGCCCGCCGACCGGTTCGTTCCACCGCAGCGGCTCGCCGAGCACCAGGACGCCGAGCGCGACGCCGACGACCGGTGTCAGGTAGGTCACGGTGGAGGCGCGCCCCGCGCCCCACGCGCCGACCAACCGGGTGTTCCATGCGTAGGCCAGCCCGGTGCCGACGGCGCCGAGCGCGACCATGGCGCCCACGATCCTCCAGTCCAGTTGCACCGGACCGGTGGCGACGACGGGCGCGACGACGAGCATCAGCCCGGCGGCCAGGGTGAGCTGCACCGTCGCGACGGTGGTCGGGTCGTACCCGCCGCCGACGCCGAAGCGGCGGAGCCAGGCGAGGCCGATGCCGTAGGAGGCGGTCATGCCGAGCAGCGCGACCTGCCCGGGGACACTCGCCAGCACCTGCGGATCGCCGAGGACGTCCCACGGTCCGACCAGGACCAGCACCCCGACGATGCCCAGGACGACCCCACCGACCTGCCGGCGGGTGAGCCGCTCGGTGGGGACCAGGACGGCCAACGCCAGCAGCGTCATGATCGGCGTCGTGGCGTTGTAGATGCTCGCGAGTCCCGACGGCACGGTCTGCTCCGCCCACGCCATCAGCGACGACGGCACCGCGTTGAGGAACACCGCGACGACGAGCAGGTGCCCCCAGACGCGCTTCTCGCGTGGCCAACGTCGACGGGTGACCAGGAGCACCACGACGAGCGTCAGCGCACCGAGCACGGTGCGGACGGTGGCGACCTGCTGCGGTGCCAGACCGTCGAGCCCGATCTTCGCGAAGAAGAAGCTCGAGCCCCAGGTCAGGGCGACGAGCACGTAGAGGAGGGCGTTCATGTGGCCTAGTCTCGGCACAGCACGCACATGCGGCAAACGCATGGACCTCATGTCGACATGAAGGACACGCATGACCGTCTCGCTCCCGCAGCTCCGCGCCTTCGTCGCCACCGTCGACGCCGGCTCGTTCACCACGGCGGCCGTGGTCCTCGGGGTCGGCCAGTCCGCCGTCTCACACGCCGTGGCCGGGTTGGAACGCGAGGTCGGCGGTCCCGTGCTCCGCCGTGGCACGGCCACCGCCCCGACCCCGCTGGGCGACCGGTTGCTGGCCCACGCCCGCAGCGTGCTCGCCTCCGTCGACGCCCTGGAGGCCGTGGTCCGGCCCGCCACGGCCCGCGGCACCGTGCGCCTGGCCGCCGTGCCGACCGTGTGCCAGGGACTGCTCCCCCGGCTCCGGGAACTCTGGTCGGTGGCGCTGCCCGACGTCGACGTGCAGGTCTACGAGGGCGACGACGACGAGATGCCGGAGTGGCTCGAGGCCGGCACCGTGGACGCCGCCGTGCTCGTCGACCCGGTCACCGTCCCCGACGGCGGGGTCGTCGTGGCGACGGACGAGATGGCCGCCGTGGTCCGGCGCGACCACCCGCTCGCCGGAGCCGAGGCGCTGACGCTCGACGACCTCCACGACGACGGCCTGGTCGCCGGCGGCGGGGGCTGCGAGCACCAGATCCAGCGGATGCACGAGATCGCCGGACAGCCCTTCCGGTACGCCCACCGCGTCCGGGAGATGAGCACCATGTTCGGCATGATCGAACGCGGCGAAGGGGTGTCGATCGTGCCGACGCTCGGTCGCGTGATGCTGCCCGCCGGGCTCGTGATGCTGCCGGTGGCACCGCGGTACGAGCGGACCCTGGTGCTGTCCGGACCGTCGTCCCGACCGTGGCACCCCTTGGCGCGGGCGCTGGTCGACGCGGTGTGAGCGGCATCCACGTCGACCCCGTCACCAGGCGCGCTCGGCAGGATGGGGTGATGTCGGAGACCTACGTCAAGACGTTCACCAGCCCGGACGAGGCCGCTGCCGAGGCGGCCGGACTGCAGTGGCTCGCCGAGGCCGAGGACGCCGGCGGCACCCGCGTCGCCCGGGTCGTGGCTCGTCCGCGCCCGACGGTGCTCGAACTCGAGTTCGTCTCCGACAGGGAACCGTCGACCGCCCAGGCGGAGCGCTTCGGCCGCTCACTCGCCCACACCCACGCTGCCGGCGCGTCACACTGGGGAGCACCGTCGCCCGGGTTCCCGGTGAACGGGCCGCTGCGGATGGGCCGCTCGCGGACACCGTTCGTCCCCGCGACCGAGGCACCGGAGCGCTGGGGCGAGTTCTTCGCCGAGTACCGGATCCGCGACTACGTGCAGCGCATCGTCGACGCGGGCGGCTACGACGGGTCCGAGGCCGCGGTGTTCGAGCGCGTGTGCGACCGCCTGGAGGACGGCACGCTCGGCTCGCCGCAGCCCGCGCTGGTCGGGGACGGACCCGCCCGGCTGCACGGTGACCTGTGGGCGGGGAACGTGCTGTGGCCGCGGGATGCGGCCGAGCCGACGGGTGCGGTGCTCATCGACGCGAACCCGCACGGCGGGCACGCCGAGACGGACCTGGCGTTGCTCGCACTGTTCGGGTTGCCCCGACTGCAGACCGTCCTGGCCGCGTACGACGCCGAGTCGCGCCTGGCCCCCGGGTGGCAGGAGCGCGTCGAGCTGCACCAGCTCGCACCCCTGCTGTTGCACGTCCTGCTGTTCGGCGGCTCCTACACGGACGCGGCGCTCCGGGCAGCTCGCCGCTACGCCTGACACCGCGGTCGTCGGGCTCGCCGTCATCGGCTCGCCGTCGATCTCGCCTACGCTGGTCGGCGGTACCTCGCTGCAGGAGTCCTCGCGGCGACCGAACGGCCCCCTCGCGCTCACCAGCGACGCGAACGGCGGAGCCGCTCACGACCCGCGTGTTCCGCTGCGCGACCGAGCCACACCGATGAAAGGCACATCGCCGCCATGCCCGCTCCCCAGCACGCCCTCGACCTCAAGCAACCCGCACCGCTCAAGCGCGGCGCCCTGCGCGTCACTCCGCTCGGCGGACTCGGTGACGTCGGTCGGAACATGACGCTCTTCGAACACCGCGGCAAGTTGCTCGTCGTGGACTGCGGTGTGCTGTTCCCGGAAGAGACGCAGCCGGGCATCGACGTGATCCTGCCCGACTTCACGGCCGTGCGCGATCGGCTCGACAAGATCGACGGCATCGTCCTCACCCACGGGCACGAGGACCACATCGGTGGCGTGCCCTACCTGCTGAAGGAACGCCCGGACATCCCCGTCATCGGGTCGAAGCTCACGCTCGCGTTCATCACGGCGAAGCTCCAGGAGCACGGCATCACCCCCGTCACGCACGAGGTCGCCGCCGGCGACGAGCACTCGGCCGGCCCCTTCGACCTCGAGTTCGTCGCGGTCAACCACTCCATCCCCGACGGCCTGGCCGTCGCGATCCGCACGAGCGCCGGCACGGTGCTGCACACGGGTGACTTCAAGATGGACCAGTTCCCGCTGGACCACCGCCTGACGGACCTGAACGCGTTCGCGCGGCTCGGCGACGCCGGCGTCGACCTGTTCATGACGGACTCGACCAACGCCGAGGTCCCCGGCTTCACGACGGCCGAGCAGGAGATCGGTCCGGCGATCGACCGGGTGTTCCGCGAAGCACCGAAGCGCATCGTCGTGTCGAGCTTCGCCAGCCACGTGCACCGGATCCAGCAGGTCCTCGACGCCGCGAAGCGCCACGGCCGGAAGGTCGCCTTCGTCGGCCGGTCCATGGTCCGGAACATGGGCATCGCCGCCGACCTCGGTTACCTGCACATCCCGGACGGCCTGGTGGTCGACCTCAAGCAGCTCGGGAAGCTCCCCGACCACAAGAGCGTCCTGATCTGCACCGGTTCCCAGGGCGAGCCGATGGCCGCGCTGTCGCGGATGGCACGTCGCGAGCACATCATCAAGGTCGGCGAGGGCGACACGATCCTGCTGGCGAGTTCCCTGATCCCGGGCAACGAGAACGCGATCTACGGCGTCATCAACGGCCTCATCCGCTGGGGTGCCACGGTCGTGCACAAGGGCAACGCGAAGGTGCACGTGTCCGGTCACGCCAGCGCCGGCGAGCTGGTGTACTGCTACAACCTCGTCAAGCCGAAGAACGTCCTGCCCGTGCACGGCGAGTGGCGCCACCTCGTGGCGAACGCCGAGCTGGCAGTCCGGACCGGTGTCCCGGAGGACCGTGTCCTCGTCGTCGAGGACGGCGTCGTGGTCGACCTCGATCGTGGCAAGGCCCGCATCGCGGGGCGCATCCCGGCCCCGTACGTCTTCGTCGACGGATCGACCATCGGCGTCGCGACCGAGGCGGCCCTGAAGGACCGCCTGTCGCTCGCTGAAGAGGGGCACATCACGGTGCTCGGCATCTTCGACGAGGGCACGCAGCGGCTCGTCGACCCGGTCGAGTTCCTGCCGAAGGGCTTCGTCGAGGAAGCCGGCTGGATGGCCCACGCCGAGCAGGTCGCGTCGAAGGCGATCGCCGAAGCCACCCGGCGCGGACACATCGACGGCGCCGCGGCGGAACACGCCATCGCCGAGGGGCTCGAGCGGTGGTTCCTCCGTCGACACCGCCGCACTCCGGTCATCACGGCGGTCGTCGTCGACGCCGACTGAGGTCGACGCCCGGACGACCCCCGGGCTGACGACACCGGACCCCGTCGAGCGGTTGCCCGCCGGGGTCCGGTGTCCGGTGTCCGACCCGACCCCGCTCACCGGGGCTCCCACCGGTGGCGTGGTCGGGTCGTTGACTTTCGGTTTACAGCGCTGTAAAGATTGGCGTGCGCGACGGAGCGCACGAGGGAGTGACCATGGTCATGAGCAGCACAACGGCACGGACGGCGCTGAGCCGCCGCGGGTTCCTGGCGGGCGCGGTCGGCGGACTCGGCCTCGGGACCCTGACGCTCGCCGGTTGTTCGGCTCCCTCGGCCGCCGGCACCGCTGCGGGTGGGACCACCCTGCGCTTCTACGAGCAGAAGCAGGAGGTCATCGCCTACTTCGACGACCTGCTCCGACGGTTCGAGAAGGAGAACCGGGGCATGCGGGTCGTGCACGACAGCACCGTCGCGATCGCTCCCCAGTTCGTCCGCGGTGAGCCGGCTGACGTCGGCTGCTTCAACGACAACCTGGAGCTCGCCCGCTACATCGAGCGCGGGGTGCTCAGTGACCTCAGCGACCTCCCCGCCGCCGGCCGGGTCCGCAAGAGCATCGACGGCCTGACGAACCAGTACGCGGAGTACGAGGACCGGACGAGTGTCCTGCCGTTCTCGCTCGCGGCCGCCGGGGTCATCTACAACAAGCGGATCTTCGCCGAGCAGGGCCTGCCCGTGCCGACGACCTGGGACGAGTTCGTCGACGTCTGCACGGCGCTGCAGAAGGCCGACATCACCCCGGTCTACGCCACCGACCGCGACACCTGGACCCTCTGGCAGGGCTTGTTCGACTACTCGGTCGGCAGCCTGGTCGAGACCGGCTCGTTCTTCCGGAAGATGAAGGCCCTGGGCACCGACGTCGGCCCGGACGCCGAGGTGTCGTTCGAGAAGGACTTCGCCCTGCCGATGGAGCGCGCGAAGACGATCTCGTCGTTCTTCAACCCCGACCACGCCACCCGCTCCTACGCCGACGGCAACCTCGCCTTCGGGCAGGGCAAGGCCGCGATGTACCTGCAGGGGCCGTGGGCACTGAGCCAGATCGCCCTGGTCGACGAGGACCTGCCGGTCGGCACGTTCGCGCTGCCGGTGTCGAACGACCCGGGCGACCGGAAGGCCCGCGTCAACATCGACCTCGGCCTCTGGATCCCCACCACCACGTCGAACCCCGACCAGGCACAGCAGCTCGTCGAGTTCCTCATGCAGCCGGACGTCATCAACGCCTACAACCTCGACAACCTGGCGTTCTCGACCACCGAGGACGCGACCCCGCAGACCGACGAGCGCATCGCCGGCCTGCAGTCCTACGTCGACGACGGCGCCTTCTACCAGGGCGCCGGCACCTTCATCCCGACCTCCATCCCGCTCGGGAACTACCTGCAGACGGCCATCCGCAGCGGGGACTTCGACTCGATGCTGCGGCGGCTCGACACCGACTGGCGACGCCTCGCCGGACGCTCGGCGACGGTCTGACCGGCGCGACCAGCACCCGTCGGACCGAACCCGGAACCCAGGAGCGACCATGACCATGCAGACCCCACTGACCCCCGAGACGCAGGACCCGCGTCCCGGTCCCGCCACGGCAGCGACCCGGGTGCACCGACGCGTCGGCTCGCTGCACCGCACCGAGGGCATGTACTACCTGTTCCTCGTCCCCGCGCTCGTGCTGTTCACGGCGTTCGTCGTCGCCCCGGCGTGCGTGGGCATCTTCTACAGCTTCACCGACTACCTCGGGTTCGGGCAGTGGCACTTCCTGGGTCTGGCGAACTACCGCGCACTCGTGTCCGACCCGGCGATCCTCGGGTCCTACGGGTTCACGCTCGGCTTCGCGGTCGTGACGGTCATCGTCACCCAGGTGATCGCACTGACGCTCGCCGTCGCCCTGTCGAAGCGCGTCCGCTTCGCCGCCGGCCTGCGGTCGGTGTTGGTCATCCCGATGGTGGTGTCCGGGATCGTCGTCGCCTACGTCTTCAACTACCTGTTCTCGAACACGCTGCCGGCGTTCGCCACCTCCGTCGGCTTCGGCCCGCTCGAGCAGAGCATCCTCGGTGACCCGAACCTGGCGTGGCTCGCCATCGTCGTGGTCTCCGCCTGGCAGACGATCCCCGGCGCCCTGCTCATCTACACGGCGGGGCTGACCTCGATCCCGTCGGACGTCTACGAGGCCAGCTCGCTCGACGGCGCCGGCACGTGGAAGCAGCTGCGGTCGATCACCCTGCCGCTCATCAGCGGGTTCATCGTGATCAACACGGTGCTCGGCGTGAAGGGCTACCTCGGTGCCTACGACGTCATCGTCGGCCTGACCAACGGCGGACCCGGTTCCGCGACGAGCAGTGTCGCGATGACGATCTTCACCGGCTTCACCAGCGGCGACTACGCCTACCAGATGGCCAACGCGACCGTCTTCTTCATCATCACCGTCCTCATCTCGGTCCTGCAGCTCGCAGTGACGCGCGGAAGGAACCTCCGACTCGCATGAGCGCCATCGACACCCGGTCCCCCGCGACCGCAGCCGCCCGCACCACCCCCGGTCAACCGCGTCGCCGTCGACTCGACCGGGTGAACTGGCCGTTGACGGTCATCCTGGCGATCGCCTCGCTCAGCGTCCTCATCCCGCTGTACGTCACCGTCGCGATGGCGTTCAAGACGAGCGCGCAGGCCGTGGACGGGAACGCCCTGTCCCTGCCGCTGCCGTTCAACCCGGCGAGCTTCGCCGAGGCGTGGCAGCTCACGCGCTTCCCGATCTCGTTCTCGGTGTCGCTCGGCGTCGCCGCGCTCACCGTCGTCGCGACCCTGCTGCTCAGCTCGTTCGCGTCGTACGCGATCGTGCGGAACTGGCACCGCCGGTTCTTCCGCTGGTCGTTCGTCTACCTGCTCGCCGCGATGTTCCTGCCGTTCCCGGTGGTCGCCCTGCCGCAGATCAAGCTCACCGCGATGATCTCGCTGGACAACCCCGTCGGCGTCGCGATCCTGCACGCCATGTTCCAACTGTCGTTCAGTGTGCTGCTGTACTCGGCGTTCCTCCGGTCCATCCCCGTCGAGCTGGAGGAGAGCGCCCGCATCGACGGCGCCTCCACGTGGCAGATCTTCTGGCGCGTCATCCTGCCGCTGCTCGGGCCGATGAACGCCACCGTCGGCATCTTCGCGTTCCTCGCCAGCTGGAACGACTTCATGATGCCGTCGCTCATCACCGCCGACCCCGGACTGCAGACGTTGCCCGTCGTGCAGAACATCTTCCAGAGCCAGTTCGGCACGAACTACAACGTCGCCTTCGCCTCGTACCTGATGGCGATGGCGCCGACGATCGTCGTCTACCTGTTCGCGCAGCGCTGGGTGATCAGCGGCGTGACGCAGGGCGCCGTCAAGAGCTGAGCCGAGCCTCCAGACCGACCCCGGCCCGACCGGCCGAGACAGGACCACCACACGTGACCACGTCGCCACTGCCCACCATCCGCCCGTTCCCCGGCTCCGACCCGGTCGCGTCCCCGGACGCGACCGTCACCGGCGACCACTGGCGGGTCACCGTCCTCCGCGACGGGCTGTTCCGGATCGAGTGGAGCGAGGACGGCGGGTTCGAGGACCGCGCCTCCACCTTCGCGATCCGGCGACGGCTGGACGTCCCCGAGTACACCGTCACCCGCCGCGGCGAGGGGGTCGAGGTGACGACCGGCCGCGCCACCCTGCGCTACGACGGTCGGCCCTTCTCCTCGGCCGGCCTGGTCGTCGAGACCTCCGGACCCGACGCCAACCGGTGGCGGTACGGACAGGAGGCCCGCGACCTGGGTGGCACCGGACGCACCCTCGACGACGTGGACGGGCGGATGCCGCTCGAGTCTGGCGTCCTGGCGCGCGACGGCATCGTCATGCTGGACGACAGCGAGTCGTTCCTGTTCGAGGACGACGGCTGGGTCGGCAGCCGGGTCCCCGGCCGCCGGGACGTCAGCGTGTTCGCGTACGGCCGCGACTACGCCGAGGCGCTCCGGGCCTTCCACGCGGTGTCCGGGCCACCGACCCTGATGCCCCGGTGGGCGCTCGGCAACTGGTGGAGCCGGTACCACCCGTACTCGGACGAGTCGTACCTGGCCCTGCTCGACCGGTTCGACGAAGAGCGTCTGCCGTTCTCCGTCGCCGTGATCGACATGGACTGGCACCGTGTCGACTCCGTCCCGTCCCGGTTCGGCAACGGCTGGACCGGCTACTCGTGGGAGCCCTCGCTCTTCCCCGACCCGCAGGCGTTCCTGGCCGAACTGCACCGGCGCGGGATGCGTACGACGCTGAACCTGCACCCCGCCGACGGTGTCCGGGCGTTCGAGGACGCCTACCCCGCGATGGCCGCAGCGATGGGCGTCGACCCGGACACCGAGCAGGCGATCCCGTTCGACCCCACCGACCCCGACTTCCTCCGCGCGTACTTCGAGGTCCTGCACCGTCCACTCGAGGAGCAGGGCGTCGACTTCTGGTGGATCGACTGGCAGCAGGGCCGGACGTCCTCCGTCCCGGGGGTGGACCCGCTCTGGGTGCTCAACCACTTCCACCTGTTGGACTCGGCCCGCGACGGTGGTGCCGGCATGACGTTCTCCCGCTACGCCGGCCCCGGCAGCCACCGGTACGCCGTCGGCTTCTCCGGGGACGCCGTCGTCTCGTGGGCGTCGCTGGCGTTCCAACCGGAGTTCACCGCGACCGCCGCGAACATCGGGTACCCCTGGTGGAGCCACGACATCGGCGGCCACACCCGCGGTGTCCGGGACGACGAACTCGCCACCCGGTGGGTGCAGTTCGGCGTGTTCTCCCCCGTCATGCGGCTGCACTCTGCGAACAACCCGTTCATCCGCAAGGAGCCCTGGGTGTTCCCCGCCGAGCCGCGGGCCGCGATGGGCGACGCGCTGCGCTTCCGGCACCGACTCGTGCCGTACCTGCACACGATGAACCACCTCGCCGCCGCCGGCACACCGCTCGTCCGACCGATGTACCACCTGGAGCCGCACCGGGACGAGGCCTACCGGGTGCCGAACGAGTACGCCTTCGGCACCGAGCTCGTCGTCGCGCCGATCGTCGAACCGCGAGACCCGGTGACCCTCCGCGGTCGCGCCCGGGCCTGGCTGCCGGCGGGGACCTGGACGGACGTCTTCACGGGCACCACCTACGCCGGCGACCGGTTCGTGGACCTGCACCGCAGCCTCGAGACCATCCCCGTGCTGCTCCGTGCCGGCGGGATCCTGCCGCTCGCCGCACCGGACGAGGTCGACGCGACCGTGAACCCGGCGGCCCTCGAGGTGCTCGTCGCGCCCGGGGCCTCCGGGTCGTTCACGCTCGTGGAGGACCGCGAGGGGCCCGAGGACCCGGACGGCGGCGTCTGCCGGACGACGCTGACCTGGGACCGGAGCACGGCCTCCTTCCGGATCGACCCGGCGGACGGCGACGTCGACAGCGTGCCCGTCCGGCGACGGTGGCGGATCACGTTCCTCGGCTCGCCCGCGGACGGGCAAGAGGTGCAGGTCGCCGCGGCCGACCGCTTCTCCGTCGACCTGGACGTCGTGACGGACGAGGGCGCGACGCTCACCCTCGCCGGCGCGCCGACCGTCGGTGTCGACGCCCGAGACGCCGCCCGGCAGCTGCTGGAGAGCGCCCAGGCGGGGAACGCCGAGAAGCTCACCGCGTGGGAGGTCGTGGACCGGGCCGTCCCGCGAGCCGACCGACTCGTGGAGCTGGAGACCGTCGGGCTGCCCGACTCGCTCCGGAGCGCGCTCGTGGAGCTGCTCGGGAGCGTGCACCCGGAGGTCTGACCGCAACACGCAACGTCGGCGGCGTCTCGCCGCGGTACTCCGTCGCGGGACGCCGCCGACGTTGCGTTCCGCGGTGGGTTCAGCCACACCGCCTAGCCTGGGCCGATGACGGACGAGCAGGCGGGCACCCCGGTCCTCGCGTTCTTCGACGTGGACAACACCCTGATCCACGGCGCGAGCGCGTTCCACCTGGTGCGCGGACTCCGTGCCGCCGGGCTCATCACGATGCGGGACATCGTCAGCGCCGGCTGGAAGCACGCGCGCTTCAAGGTCCGCGGCGAGAACGACCGGCACCTGGCCTCCGCCCAGACCCGCGGGCTCGAGGTGATCACGGGCATCACGGTCGCCGACATGGCGAAGCTGTCCGACGACGTCTACATCCGCCACACCGCTGCGACGGTGTGGCCGGAGACCGCCGCACTCGCGCAGGAGCACCTGGCGAAGGGCCACGAGGTGTGGCTCGTGACCGCGACACCGACGTTCCTGGCAGAGGTGATCGCCCGCAGCCTCGGGCTCACCGGTGCGCTCGGCAGCGTCTTCGAGACCAGCGACGGGGCCTACACCGGCCGCCTCGAGGGTGCGTTCCTGCACGGCGAGCACAAGGCCGTCGCCGCGCGCCGACTGCTCACCGAGACCGGGGCCGACCCCGCCGCGTGCTGGGCGTACTCCGACTCCCGCCACGACATCCCGCTGCTGTCGCTCGTAGGGCACCCGGTCGTGGTGAACCCGGACCAGGGGCTCGCCGCGCACGCGCGCGCCTCCGGCTGGCAGTCCATGCGCCTGCAGCGGGCGAGCATCCGGGAGGCCCGTCGCCGGGTCCGACGGGACGCCGCGACCGCAGGCGGTACGCCCGGCACCTGAGCCCGTCGAGCGGGTCCGATCACCGACCGGCAGCGGTCAGTCGACCGATCCGTCGGGGTACGGTGCGCTCTCCCCCACCAGGATCCGGTGCCCGACGGTCACGGCGCGCCCCTCCCCGGGACGCCCGGCGATCCGCTCCTGCAGGCGGTCCAGGGCAGCCTCGGCGAGCGCGACGGTGTCCGGCGCGACCGACGTCAGGCTCGGGACCAGGCTGGCGGCGAGGCCGATCGCGTCCCACCCGACGACGGCGATGTCCCGTGGTGCTTCGAGTCCGCGCAGGCGCATCGCCCGGAGCGCGCCGACGGCCGCGAGGTCGTCACGGCACAGCAGCCCGTCGATGGACAGGCCGGCGTCGAGCGCCTGCCCGAACGCGTGCTCGGCCCCGCGGGCGTCGCCGACCTCACGCGCGACGCAGAGTGACGCGTCGAACGGCAGGCCGGCCGCGGTCAGGCCGTCGCGGTACCCCTCCAGGCGGAAGGCGGAGGTGCGGGACTGCTCGCCGACCTCGTGTCCGAGGAACCCGATGCGCCGACGTCCGAGGGCGGCGAGGTGGGCGACGGCCTCGGACGCCGCGAGCACGTTGTCGATCGCCACGAGGTCGCTCCCCGGTGGCCGGACGTCCTCGCCGAGGAACACGACGGCGGTGTCCCCGCGGGCGCTGTCGATCTCGGTCGGCGTGAGGACCTGGGGGTGGATGACGACACCGTCGACGACGCCGGCTTCGCGCCCGCGGACGGCGGAGAGCTCGCCCCCCGGAGCACCGGCGGTCTCCTCGAGCAGGAGCTGGTATCCGCGGTCGGCACAGACGCGCGAGAAGACGTGTGCGAGTTCGGCGAAGTACGGTCGCCGGAGGTCCGGGAACGCGAAGGCGAGCATGTTCGTGCGGCCGGTCGCCAGGCTGCGGCCGGAGACGTTCGGCCGGTAGCCGAGGGCGTCGATGGAGTGCTGCACGCGGGTCCGCATGGCGTCGCTGACGTGCCGGTAGCCGCGCACGACGTTGGACACGGTCTTCATCGAGACGCCGGCGTGCTCCGCGACGTCCTGCAACGTGACCTGGCCCACGCGCTCACCGTACCGCGGCCGTCGACGCGCACCCGCCGCGACCCGGGTCGTTGACGGCTGGTTTACAGCGCTGTAAATTGCGTCACCATGAGCACCGTCGCTTCCCCGGCCCCCGTCGTCGTCCCCGACGTCCCCCTCGCGAGCCGACAGGACGGTCGCTACCCCCGGCCACAGATGCTGCGGCACCACTGGACCGACCTCAGCGGCACCTGGTCCTTCCGACACGACGACGCGGACACCGGAGCGGACTCGGGATGGACCACGGGCCTCCCGGACCCGCTCGCGATCACGGTGCCGTTCCCGCCGGAGTCGACGGCCTCCGGCATCGGCGACCCGGGGTTCCACCCCGTCGTCTGGTACGCCCGGACCATCCGCCGGGCAGAACTCGACGCCGCGGGTCACGGGCCCGAGCGGCCGCGCCTGCTGCTGCACTTCGGCGCCGTCGACCACCGGGCGCAGGTCTGGATCGACGGCCGGTTCGTCGGCGAGCACGAGGGCGGCCACACCCCGTTCTCGTTCGACGTCACCGCGCTGCTGGCCGAGGCCGGCGAGGACGCCGGTCCGATCGAGCACCTCCTCGTCGTCCGCGCCGAGGACGACCCCCTCGACGTGACGCAGCCGCGCGGCAAGCAGGACTGGCACGAGGACGCGCACGCCATCTGGTACCGACGCACGACCGGCATCTGGCAGCCGGTCTGGCTGGAGGCCGTGCCCACCACCGCGATCAGCACCCTCCGGTGGACCCCGGCCGGACCCACGGCCGTCGACCTGACCGTCCGGTTCCGTGGGCGCGTCCCCGCCGGTGCCCGCCTCCGCGTCACCCTGCGGTTCGACGAGCGCGACGAGGACCTCGGCACCACCGACTTCGACGCCACCGCCAACCGCCCCACCCTCGACGTCACCGTGCCCGTCGCCCGGCAGCGGAACGGCCAGGCCGAGGACGAGCTCACCTGGTCCCCGGAGCACCCGCGCCTCGTCGACGCCGTGCTCACCCTGGTCGACGACGCCGGTCAGGTGCTCGACGCGGTCTCGAGCTACCTCGGGCTCCGCAGCGTCGGTGTCGGCGGCGGTCGGTTCCTCCTCAACCGCCAGCCGTACCCGGTGCGGAGCGTCCTCGACCAGGCGTTCTGGCCGGAGTCGCACCTGGCCGCCCCGCACCCGCTCGCACACCGTCAGGAGGTCGAGCTCATCAAGGCCCTGGGCTTCAACGCGGCCCGGATGCACCAGAAGATCGAGGACCCCCGGTTCCTGCACTGGGCCGACCGCCTGGGCCTCCTGGTGTGGGGCGAGGCACCGGCCGCGTACGAGTTCTCCCCCACCGCCGTCCGGCTGCTGACCGCCGAGTGGACGGCCGCCGTCGAACGGGACGCCTCGCACCCATCGATCGTCACGTGGGTGCCGTTCAACGAGTCGTGGGGCATCCAGCACGTCATCTCCGACCCAGCGCAGCAGGCGTACGCCCGGGCACTCGTCGACCTGACCCGGGCCCTCGACCCGTCGCGACCGGTGATCGGCAACGACGGGTGGGAGCAGCAGGACACCGACATCGTGACGATCCACGACTACGAGGGCGACGGCGACGTCCTGGCCCGCACCTACGCCGACGACGCGGCCCGGACGCGTGCGCTCAACGGGCTCGCCCCGTCCGGCCACCCGCAGTTCGTCGGCGGCGCGGTCGACCGCGGACAGCCGGTGATGCTCACCGAGTTCGGCGGGGTCCGGCACCAGTCCGGTGGCCGACGCGAGGAGGGCTGGGGCTACACGACCGCCGTCGACGGGGACGACTGGGTCGGCCGCATCACCGCGCTGCACGACGCGGTCCGGGCCAGCACCTTCCTGGCGGGGTCCTGCTGGACGCAGCTGACCGACACCATGCAGGAGACGAACGGCCTGCTCAACGCGGACCGGTCGCCGAAGGTCCCGATCGAGCAGATCCGTCGGGCGGTCACCGGGGAGTGACGAGGAGGGCCGGTGCCGGTCGGGAGCGGCCGCGCAACCCGGACCGGCCGGCGGTGCACCGACTGGTGGGAGGCCGCGACGGTCGCTACGGTCGTCTCGTGCACCCGATCCACCTGCACCACGACGAACCCGACACGTTGAGCCCTGCGACGGCCGCAGCGTTCGACGCCGACGTCCCGGGCACGGCCGTCGCGCCGAGCGGCGAGTTCCTGCCCGGAGCCGCGCTGCCGTCGACCGTGGTGCACGACACGGAACGCGAACGCGACGACCACAGCCCGGTCTCGTAGCGCGCGCCACCAGCGGGAACCCGCCGGGGTGCCCGTGGTGCGGCGGTCCGCATGCTCCCGCTGACGACCGGGAGGTCCGACGCCGCCTCCGGAGATCAGCCCAGTCCGCTGACCGACAGCACCGCGACCCGCTCGCGCCCACGTGCTCCGGCACTGGCGAACGGTGCGCCGCGGACCAACTGGGTCTGGACGACGTCCACGGTGTTGCACATCAGGTCGCGGAACGGCGGCATCCACTGCTGCTCGCGGTGGTTCCTGGCCGTCGCCGGCGCGAGACCGGGATGTGTCTCGTGCCGGGTCACGGTGCCACCCCGGTCTGCGGTGCTCGGTGTGCGCCCATGACGCCTCCCTGGTCTCCGCAGCACCGCACCCTGACGCGGTGCTGCTCGTGACCGAACGCTACGTCGGGATCCGAGCCGCGACCACGCAGGTCCGGCCATCCGCGGATCGCGTACACGGGGGCCGCGCACGGCGGATTGCGCTGGACCTCACCCTCGCCCTCGCCCTCGCCCTGGCACGGGCACCGGCCGTCCGCACGGATCGGACGAGGAACCGCTCAGCTGGCCGCCGTCGGTCCGGTCCCGGTCGCCTCGTAGTGCCGAGCGCCACCGGACACCCCCGCGAAGCGGAACGGCGCCGCGGTCACCCGGGGACGCTCGACGTCCTCGCTCGTCGCGGCACCGGCAGCGTGCAGCTCGCGGTAGGCCTCGACCGACAGCGGCACCCGGGCCGCCAGCAACTCGGTGACCCGTCCGTCCCGGCGGTGGTCGCGGTAGCCGTCGCGCACGACGCCCGTCATGAGCTCGCCGACGCTGCCGGAGCCGTAGCTGAACATGCCGATGCGGGCGCCGGCCAGGTCGTCGTCCAGGTCGAGCAGCGCACCGAGGGCGATCCAGAGCGACGCCGTGTACGTGTTGCCGGTCTGCCGGTTGTACGTGAAGCCGACGGCCAGCTCGGTCTCCTCGAAGGGGACCCCGACGTGCTGGGCGAGCTTCCGGTGCGCCTTGATCGCCATCTTCGTGAACGGCTGGTGATGGACGAAGCGGTCGATCGCCTCGATGCCCGGGCCACCTCGCGAGGCCAGGTCGTCCCAGGCCCCGATGAAGGCGTCGACGTACGCCGTGACCGACAGCCGGCCGTCGACCAGCGCGGTGGACCGGTCGTTCGGCCGCCAGAAGTCGTCGACGTCCGCCGTGAACAGGCCGGACTGCGGCTCGAGTTCGATCAGGTCCGGGTCGGCGGCGATGAGCATGGCGACCGCACCGGCACCCTGCGTCGGCTCGGCCGCGGTCTCCACGTCGTAGCGGGCGACGTCGGCGGCGATGACGAGCACGCGCTCGCTCGGGTCGCGCGCGATGATGCCGAGAGCCATCTGCACCGCGGCGGTCCCGCCGTAGCAGGCCTGCTTCAGCTCGACGACGCGGACGTTGCGGGGCAGTCCGAGCAGTCCGTGCACGTACACGCCGGCCGCCTTCGACTGGTCGACCCCGGACTCGGTGGCGAACAGCACGGTCCGGATGCCGTCGACCCCGTGGCGGTCCAGCACCTCCTTCGCGGCGGCGGCACCCATCGTGACGATGTCCTCGTCCGGGGCGGGCACGCTGAACGCGTCCTGGCCGATGCCGACGTGGTACTTCGCCGGATCGACACCGTTCACGGCGGCGAGGTCGTCGAGGTCGAGCACGTGGTGCCCCGTCGCGATGGCGAGGTCGTGGATGCCCAGTGCGAGTGGGTGCTGGGCGGTCATGCCGAGGCTCCTTCGGGTCGGTGTCCGCGGCGTTCCATGGCGACGTGGGCCGCCATCAGCTCGCCCGGGTTCGTCTGGGCGGCGAGCAGCGAGAGTTCCCCGCACAGCACGGTGGCGGCGCAGAGGGCGGCCAGACGGCGGGCGTTGGCGCCGGGCTCGCGGTCCTCCCGGCAGCCGAGGCGCACCAGGGCGTCCTCCACCACCGGCAGGTCGTTGCCCTTGCCGTTGCCGACGGTGCCGACGATCAGGTGCGGCAGCGAGCACGAGAAGTACAGCTCGTCGCCGCGGGCCTGGGCGAGCGTGATCCCCTGGGAGCCCTCGACGATGTTCGCGGCGTCCTGTCCGGTGGCCAGGTAGAAGCCGAGCAGCATGTTGGCGTAGTGCGCGTTCGCCGAGCGCAGCGCCCCGGCGATGGTGGAGCCGACCAGGTTCTTCGCGGTGTTGAGCTCGACGATCCGCTCGGTCGAGGAGCGCAGCCGCTTCTCGACGATATCGCCCGGGATCACGATCTCGGCGATGGTGTTCCGCCCGCGGCCGCGGATGCCGTTCACGGCGGTGGCCTTCTTGTCGGAGCAGAAGTTGCCGGAGATCGACACGTAGCGGAGCTCGGGCTCCCACGCCAGGATCGCCGGCAGCAGGGTGTCCGCCGCCTGGGTCACCATGTTGTGGCCGGAGGCGTCCCCCGTGGTGAACGCGAAGCGCAGGAAGAGCAGGTCCCCGACGATCTCCGGGTGCACCTCGATGAGCTTCGCGAACCGGCTCTGCCCGACGACGATCGCCTCGAGCTCGGCCTGGCGCGCCAGGATCCGGCCGGCGGAGATGTGCGCGGCGGCGGCGCTGGCGGCACGGACGACGACCGACCGGGTCATCCGCTCGTCGACGACCGTCGAGACGATGCCGCCCTCGATCATGCGGGAGATCCGGGCGCCACGGCCGACGGACGGCCAGAGCGGCGATTCGTACGTGGCGAGGGGCACCTCGTGCTCACCCTCGACGGCGTTGCCGCTGACGCGGATCGGTCCGACCCACTTCGTGGGGATCGGGGTCTGCAGGTCACTCATCGCGTGGTCCCTTCCTCGGGTTGCACCGCGACGCTGAGGTGCCTGATGTCGTGCGCCTCCCAGGCGCGGAAGATGTCGGCTGCGTCACTGTCCGCGGGGACGAGCGCGATGCCGCAGTCGCCGCCGCCGGCGCCGGAGGGCTTCGCCGCACCACCGGCGGCCTCGACGACGTCGCAGAGGGTCGCCAGCCGCGGGGTCTCGATCTGGGACCCGACGGACGTCCCGAGGTCCTGCAGCAGGCCGCGCGCGCGTCGGAGCGCACCGAGCGTGCGATCCGCGTCGCCGGTCCGAAGGCCGGTGGTCAGGTCGTCCACGCAGGCCCGGCTGGCGTCGAGGAACGCCGCGTAGTCGCCGTCACGGTGTCGGCGGACGACGCCGACGAGCTTCGTGGTGGACGCCGGCGAACCGGTCCAGCCGACCAGGAGGCGCAGGTCGGTCGGGGCGGGCAGGTGCTCGACGTCGAAGCCGGCCCAGGCCTCGTCGTCGTCGAGGATCGACGAAACCGAGCGCTCGTCGAGCAGGCCGGCCAGGACCTCGCGGTCGGGCGCGCTGTAGCGGAGCCAGCCGCCGAACGTGCTCGCGGCCAGGTCGCCGCCGGATGCACGCGGTGCGACACGGATCGTCGCGAGCAGTGCCACCATGAAGCGTCGGCGCTGCGAGAGTCCGAGGCCGTAGAAGCGGTCGAGGGCCCCGACGGTCGCCACGGTCACCGCGGCGGAGGACCCGAGACCGAACTTCCGGCCGCTGGCGTCGTCGAGCTGGCTCTCGATGCGCAGGTCGTGGAACCGCGGCGCGATCCCGAGCTCCGCGCGGAGCTTCTCGACCAGGTCGATCGTCGCCATCACGTAGTCGTAGGGGTGGTGCTCGCGGTCGAGCGCCAGGCCGTCCTCGGCCCGGGTCCAGGTCAGCGGGAGGTTGCCGTACTCCTCGGAGTGCACGCTGCCGGCGCCGTGGCCCTCGCTCACGCGTGCGGTGATCGCCCGGTCGAGGGCGATGAGCACCGACGGCTGTCCGGGCTCGACGACGGCGTACTCGCCCGCCACGAACAGCTTGCCGTGGGCTCGGAACTCGATCACGCGGTGCTCTCCTCTGCCTCGGGGTTCTCCCCCGTGCCTTCGGAGCGGACCAGCCCTGCGGCTGGTCCGGTGCCGGACTCGATGACCGCTCCGAACCCGTCCAGGGCCGCCGCCACGCGGGCACGGTCCTCCGGACGGCAGAGCACGACGACGTTCGGGCCGGCATCCGCGGTGGCGTACGCCTCGAGCCCCTCGCCACGCATCGCGGCGACGGCGTCGAACACCGCGACGCTCCGGCTGTTCAGGTAGCGGATCGGAGGGAACGCGCCCTCGATCGTGGCGTGCATGCGGAGCGCGTTGCTCTCGGTGAGCTGGCCGATCCGGGTGAAGTCCCCGGCGGCACACGCGGCGAGCATGTCGTCCACGGTGACGGTCGTCGAGCTCACCCAGGCCGGGTAGAACGGCGACGTCGCGATCGTGCGGCGCATGGCCTCCCGTGAGCCGATCTCCTTCGGGCCGTCGTCGATCGTGACGACCACCATGGCCATCGGCGGCGCGGGGACGGTCTCGGCGAACGAGGCCTGGTCGTCGCCGGCGTGCCACACCGACACCCCACCGGGGATCGACCGGGTGGCCGAACCGGAGCCGCGTCGGGCGAGTCGTGAGAGTTCGCGCGGCGACAGGTCGAGGCCGTACGCGTCGGCGGCGGCGACCGCGAGGGCGGCGAAGCCCGACGCGCTCGAGGCCAGTCCGGCGCCGGTGGGCACGGTGTTCTCCGAGACGACGACGGCGCGGGCGTCGGATCCGGCCAGCTCGCGGACCAGGTCCAGGAAGCGCTCGACCCGCACCAGTGCGCCGTCGTCGACGACGCGGCCGTTCAGCGTGAAGGCGTCGTGCTCCCGCTGGTCGGCCAGGGTCACCGAGGTCGTGGTGGGGAAGACGTCGAGGCCCATCGAGACGCTGCCGGTGGCCGGCAGCGCGAGGTCGGCGTCCGCCTTGCCCCAGTACTTCACGAGCGCGATGTTCGGGTGCGCGACGGCGGTGGAAGTCATCAGGCACGGGCTCCGATCGAGGTGGTCCAGGTGGCGGTCGCGCCGGCGCTGCGCAGTGCGGTCGCGATGCGGACGGCGTGCTCGTCGTCGGCGGCGAGCGTCAGGACGCATCCGCCGCGGCCACCGCCGGTGAGCTTCGCGCCCAGGGCGTCCGCCTTCCGTGCGGCGCCGACGAGCCGGTCGAGGTCCGCACTCGACACGTCGAGGGTGGTGAGCAGTTCGTGCGCGGCGTCCATGGTGGCACCCAGGGCCTGGGCGTCGCCGTCGCCGAGTGTCCCCCGCGCGGTCGTGGCGAGCGAGCCGATCCGGTCCACGACGGCGTCGACCGCGGCGGGGGCGCGGTCGTGGCGGCCGCGGACGGCGGCGACGGCTTCGCGGGTGTGGCCCGGCACGCCAGTGTCGGCGACGACGAAGACGAACCGGCCGGTGACCTGCACGGGCTCGATGACGCCGTCCGCGAACCAGACCGGCTCCGTGGCCACGACCCCGCGCGCGTCGAGTCCCGACGGGCGGCCGTGGGCGACGCGCTCGCACTCCTGGATGAGCTCGTGGTGGGTGTCCGTGTCGAGCGCGACGCCGAACACGTCCGCGACGGCAGCGGTCACGGCGGCGGCGACGGCTGCGCTCGACCCCATCCCACGCGCCGTGGGGACCTGGCTGTCGACGAGCACGTGGAGCGGGGTGCCCTCGGCGTCGGCGTGGCCGTGCCGGGCCAGGTGTCGGAGCGTCGCGGTGACCGCGGTGACGGTCGGGAGCACGGCGGCGGGCGCGAGTCCGAGCGGCCCGGTGTGCACCGTCGACTCGAGCGTGTGCTCGTCATCGGCCGGCAGCGGGCTCGCGGTGGCGGTCACCCGGACGTCGGTCACCGGCAGGACGAGGGCGGGTGCGCCGTAGACCACGGCGTGTTCGCCGATCAGGATCGTCTTGCCGTGGGACGCCGAGGAGCCGACTCGCGGGATCGCTGGGGTCGTCGTCGGTGCGGAGGCTGGGTCGTTGCTGGTCATCGTCGGTCCGGCCAGCCTAACCGGCCCCGGCGTCACCCGCCCTGCCTGGACATCCACCCCTTTCAGTTGTGCGCAACCCGGTGGCGTGCAACAGTGGTGGACATGCCCGTGACCGACGAGATGGTGTGCTTCTCCCTCTACGCAGCGACCCGGGCGACGACCCAGGCGTACCGCACGCTGCTCGAGCCGTGGGGCCTCACCTACCCGCAGTACCTGGTCCTCGTGACCCTGTGGGTGGAGGGCGACCAGAGCGTCTCGAGCCTCGGGGAGCACCTGCAGCTCGACTCCGGCACGCTCTCCCCGCTCCTCAAGCGGATGGAGCAGGCCGACCTGGTCCGCCGCGAACGCCGCAGCACCGACGAGCGCGTCGTGACCGTGACGACCGGGGAGCGCGGCCTGGCCCTGCGCTCCGAACTCGCCCACGTCCCGGCACGCATCGCCGCGGGCACCGGGCTGGCCGACGAGCAGTCGGCCGTCGAACTCATCGCGACCCTGCAGCACCTCACCGAGACGATGCACCGAGCGGCGGCCGCGCCCGCCCCGGTCGCGGACTGACCCGACAGACCCACGAAGGAAGGAACCCCACATGGACGTCCTCTACACCGCAGAAGCCCTGTCCACCGGCGAAGGCCGGAACGGCAAGGTCCAGATCAGCAACAGCACGCTCGAGCTGGACATGGCCATCCCCAAGGAGATGGGCGGCTCCGGCGCCGGCGCCAACCCCGAGCAGCTCTTCGCCGCCGGGTACGCCGCGTGCTTCCACTCCGCGCTGCAGGGTGTCGCCCGTGCGCAGAAGGTCAAGGTCGCGGACTCCTCCGTCGGCGGTCGCGTCCAGATCGGCCCGAACGGCCAGGGCGGCTTCCAGCTCGCCGTCATGCTCGAGGTCGTCATCCCCGGCATGGACCACGACCAGGCCCAGGCCCTCGCGGACGCCGCCCACCAGGTGTGCCCGTACTCGAACGCGACGCGCGGCAACATCGACGTCACGATCACCGTCTCGGAGGACTGAACCGATGGCAGACCAGACCACGATGCGCGCCGTCGTCCACCCGGAGTTCGGCGAGCCCGCCGACGTCCTGACCGTCGAGCAGCGCCCCGTCCCCACCCCGGGCGTCGGCCAGGTCCTGGTCCGGACCGTGCTCTCCCCGATCCACAACCACGACCTGTGGACGATCCGCGGCACCTACGGCTTCAAGCCCGACCTGCCCGCCCAGTCCGGCACCGAGGCGCTCGGCGTCGTCGAGTCCCTGGGCGAGGGCGTCACGAACCTGACCGTCGGCCAGCGCGTCGCCGGTGGCACGTTCGGCGTCTGGGCCGAGTACTACGTCGCCGACGCGGCCGGGCTCATCCCGGTGCCGGACGCGATGCCCGACGAGTCCGCCGCCCAGCTCGTCTCGATGCCGTTCAGCGCGATCAGCCTGCTGCACTCGCTCGACCTGCACGAGGGTGACTGGCTCATCCAGAACGCGGCGAACGGTGCCGTCGGCCGCATGGTCGCGCAGCTCGGTGCCGCGCGCGGCATCAACGTCATCGGCCTGGTGCGTCGCGCCGCCGGTGTCGACGAGCTCCGCGAGCAGGGCATCGAGCGCATCGTCGCCACCGACGCGGACGACTGGCGCGACCAGGTGACCGCCATCACCGGCGGTGCCCCGATCCTCGCCGGCGTCGAGTCCGTCGGCGGACCGGCAGCGGGCGACATCGCCTCGGTCCTCGGCGACGAGGCCACCCTCGTCGTCTTCGGCGCGATGGCCTCCCCCACGCTCGAGATCCCGTCCGGCAAGGTCATCTTCGGCCAGCTCACCGTGAAGGGCTTCTGGGGCAGCGTCGTCAGCCGCACGATGCCGTCCGACACGAAGCAGCAGCTGTTCGGCGAACTCATCACACGCGTGCTCGACGGGTCGCTGACACTGCCCGTGTCCGAGACCTTCGCGTTCGAGGACGCCCGTGACGCCGCCCGCGCGAGCGACACCGCGGGCCGGGTCGGCAAGGTGCTCCTGCGCCCGTAGGACGCGACCACGCGACGGACGGGAGGCCCGGTACCAGCTGGTACCGGGCCTCCCGTCCGTCGTGAGGTCGCGACGTCAGTGCGTGCGGCGACCGACCTTGTCGACGGTGAAGATGTTGCCGGTCGTGACGCCTTCTTCGACCTCTTCGAGGGTGCGACCGCGGCTCTCCGGCACGAACTTCCAGATGAACAGCAGCGCCAGCAGACCGACGATGCCGAAGCCGAAGAACGTGCCGGTGATTCCGGTCGCGGCGACGATCGACGGGAAGTACAGCCCCAGGAAGGCGTTCGCGATCCACAGGCAGAACACCGAGATGCCCATGCCGAGCGCGCGGATCTGCGTCGGGAAGATCTCGGACAGCACGACCCAGACGGCGATGTTGAGGAACGTCTGCATCGAGCCGACGAACGCGACGACGAGGAACAGGATCACCCAGGGGCGGGCGGGGTTGCCGTCGGGCAGGGCGACGGAGGCGATGCCGATGAGGAAGTGGCAGACCGTGGTCAGCGAGAACCCGATGATCAGCGTCGTGCGGCGGTTGATCCGCTCCATGTTCATGATCGCGATGACGCCACCGATCACGGCGATGACCCCGGGTGCGATGTTGGCGATGAGGGCCGCGGAGGCCTGGAAGCCCGACTCGATGAGGACGGTCTGGCCGTAGTACATGATCGAGTTGATGCCGGTGAGCTGCTGCGCGACACCGAGGCCGGCACCGATGAGCACGATCCGGATCAGCCACTTGTTGCCGAGCAGGGTGTGCCAGCCGCTCTGACGCTGGACCTGCGCCTCGATCTCGTTGCTCCGCTTGATGTCCTCGATCTCGGCCTCGGCCCGCTCGTCGGAGCGGATCTGCCGCAGGACGTCGAGCGCCTCGTCGTTGCGGCCCTTCGACGCCAGCCAGCGCGGCGACTCCGGGACCCGGAGCATGCCGACGAACAGGGCGATGGCGGGCAGGGCGCACACGGCCAGCATGATCCGCCAGACACCGTTGCCCTCTCCCCAGAGGCTGCCGATGAGCGCGTTCACCAGGAAGGCGGCGAGCTGCCCGATCACGATCATGAGTTCGTTCCGGCCGGACAGCGACCCACGGATCTCGTACGGGGCCAGTTCGGCGAGGAACACCGGGACGACCGTCGACGCCCCGCCGACCGCCAGGCCGAGGAGCACGCGGCCGACCACGATGACGCCGAACGTCGGAGCGAACACACATGCGAGCGTCCCGACGAAGAACGTCACCGCGAGCACCAGGATCGTCTTCCGGCGACCCCAGCCGTCGGCGATGCGTCCGCCGAGCATGGCGCCGATGGCCGCACCGAACAGCAGGGAGCTCGTCACGACGCCCTCGGTGAAGTTCGTCAGACCGAGCTCCTGCTTCATCGGGAGCAGGGCGCCGTTGATCACGCCGGTGTCGTAGCCGAAGAGCAGCCCGCCGAAGGTGGCGACCAGCGCCAGCAGCCCGAGGCGGCGGCGGTGCGGGCCGGTGCCGACCGGGGGCAGGGCGACAGTCGGTGCTGCCGGTTTGATGTCGACCATGTCGGTGACTCCTTCGTCCGTGATCGCGCGTCGTCGCGTGGAAGTGATCGTGACCCAGAAACTTTGTCCTGTCAACCGGACAACCTGTCGTTTCCGACTTGGACCGGTCCATGAAAGCCCTGGTCAGCGTCGGAGCGGTCCATCGCGTGTCCGGAGAGCGTCTCCGCTCGCGAGGTGGACCGTCTCTGATCTTCCCATCCCGCTGGTGACGTCGCCGCCGGTAGGCTCTCCGGGTCAGAGGACGACGATCCATCACGCACGACACGGATCGCAGGGGACGAGCGCAGGGGGACCATGCACCACGGGGACGGACTCCAGGGGAACAGCCGCAGACTGACGGCAGCACTCGTGCTCGCCGTCGTGGTCACGACCGCCACGGCCGGCTGCTCGCTGCTCCGCGGTCCGGACGAGTTCCCCGCGCCGCAGCGCAGCTCCGCCAGCGCCGCTCCCCGCACACCCCAGGCCGACCCGAGCGCGAGTGCAGAGGCCCGCCGCATCTCCGAGTCCGCCTCTCCGCGAACGCCGACGGCCGTCCCGACCGAGGCCGCCGCGCCGGACCCGACCGTCTCGCCGATCCCGGTGGGCAGCGTCCTCAGCGAGGCCGACGTCGTCTCACCGAAGGGGAGCGTCCGGTTCCACTACCGCGTCGTCGTCGGCGCGGACGGCACCCCCACCGCGCAGTGGACCGGTTTCGCCTCGACCCTGCCAGTCCCCGTCGCGACCACGTTCCTCGAGACGCCGCCCTCGGTCGGCGACGGGATCACCTGGCACGGCGTCGGCGACACCACCCTCGGCGGCGGCCCCGGCGCAGCGGCAGCACCCGCCTCGACGGCGCTCGACCCCGGCCGCGCAGACCCGTCCTGGCTCGGCACGATCGTCGTCTACTCGGCGGCGGCCTCGGCCAGCCCGGACCTGCCCGTCGAGATCGGGCCCGGCAAGGTGCTCGCCGTGCAGCCCGTCCGGTGGTCGGTACCGGCCCGCACCACGAACGTGCACCCGGTCGACGGCGGAGCCCGGCCGAACGCCACCGGCAAGTCGAGCAGCGAGGGCTCGACCGACGGCGCCCCGACCGCCTACCGGATCGCGTCGGAGGACCTCATCGGCGCCGTGGCGAACCGCTTCGGACTCTCGGTGAAGGACCTGGTCTGGCTGAACCCGGACGTCACGGTCTACGGCGACCAGCAGTACCTCTACGAGGACACCCTGCTCAACCTGGACCCGTTCCGGCGCTAAGCAGAGCGGACGTCAGCGTCCGGTTGTGTCGTCTCGCCCGGCCGATCCATGGGGCCCGGCCGACCCGTCAAGCCCGACCGCCCCGTCGTGCCCGGCTGACCCGTCGCGCCCGGCCGACCCGTCGTGCCCGACCGGCCCGTCGTGCCCGACCGGCCCGGCGTCGAGGACGTCGCCGAGGGCCGACATGCCGGCGCCGTGGTCCGTGTAGCGGCGGACCGTCCGTCGCGCGGCAGCGCGTGCCGCACCGGTCAGCCGCTCGTTGCGTCGCGCGGCGTCGGCGACCCGGCCGGCGTGCCCCGCGGTGGAGAGCAGCACGTTCGCGAAGGCCCGGGCGTCCCCCTGCTCCGGGATGCCGGTCACCGTCCACGCACTCCGGACCTGTGCGTCCGGCGTGACCCCGCGACGGGTGCCCATCCGGCGCCAGTCCGAGAGCGCGCCCTCCGTGCGGTCGGCGGCGCGGCCGGACTCCGCGGCGAGCTCGGCGTCCGCGGACCGACGACGCTCGGGTGCCGGCACAGCCGAGGCCGCCTCGGCGCGGTCACGTGCGGCGGTGTCGTCCCCGCCCGCGGCGGCGATGCGGGCGGCGTGGGCCGCTGCTGCGGCCGCGAGGATCTCGGAACGGTCCATGCGTCGACGGTACCCCGGACGACCGACGTGGTGCGGGCCTCCCGGCCGTGAGACACCCCGCCGGACAGGAGACGCCGCCACGAGACGCCGCCACGACGTCGAGACGCCGCCGTTCCCAGCGGCGTCTCGACGACACGGCGGCGTCTCGACAGCCCGGCGGCGTCTCGGCGGCCCGGACCTCGCGGTCAGACCCCGAGGTGCGCCGCCAGCACGTCCCGCACCGACGTGTAGTCGTGGGGGCCGTAGCGGTCGTTGCGGACGTGGCGCAGCTCGGCTTCGCCGCTGAACATGCTCACGAAGTACTGCATCCCCTGCCAGGCAGGGAAGGTCTCGTCCTCGGTCGACGACAGTCGCCGTCCGGTGCGGGCCATCGCGGACAGGAGGCCCGTGGTCCCGGCCCACTGCAGCCGGAACGTCCGTCCGGTGAGCCGGGACATCGTGTCCGCAAGTTCCCGGGAGGTCACCCGGTCCCCCGCCACCTCGACGACCCGCGGGGCGTCGTCGTCGAGCGCCACCCGCGCGGTGACCCACGCGACGTCGTCCTTCGTCGTGAAGTCGAGCACCTGGTCCGGCGAGGACCAGAACAGCACGCGCTGCCGGTCGAACAGCACCAGCGGCGCCTGCCCCGTGAGCATGTCGGCGAAGGCACCGTTGAGCACGGACGTCGCGCGGATCGACGCGGTATCGACGTCGGCGGCGAACTCACGGCGGAGCTCGAAGTTGCGGTTGGTGCCCGGGGTGACCGAGCGGTAGTCGGCCGCGTAGTCGGACGGCACGAACCGCTGCACGCCGGCGTCGACCGCGGCTGCGAGCAGGGCGCGCTGGGCGTCGACGATGACCGAGCGGGTGCCGCTGACGGCGGAGACCACGACCTCGACGCCCTCGAGCGCCCGGAGCAGTGCGGCGCGGTCGGTGTAGTCGGCGACGACGACCTCGACCCGGTCCTGGTCGGCGAACTGCTCGGCCGCGCGGTTCGATCCCCCGCGGGTCAGGACCCGCAAGTGCGTGTCGAGGAGCAGGAGTTCGCGGACGATGCGCGAACCGAGGTCGCCGGTCGCACCGGCGACGAGCACAGAGGTGGTCATGTCGACAACGCTACGGGTGACCATCGCCGACCGCTCAGGTCCTGCCACCCGGACGCCCGGCGGGCAGCGCGGTCACCACCCGGTGTCGAGCGTGTGCTGCACCAGGAGCGCGGCCAGCACCTGGACCGCCAGACCGACACGACGCCAGCGGGCGGGCAGCAGGGCGGTGCCGACGAGGACCCAGGGCGCGAAGGGCAACCAGATGCGCTCGACCTCGGCCTTGCTCATCCCGGACGCGTCGGCGAGGAACACCATCGCCATCCCCGCGAGCGACAGCAGGACGGGCACGACGACCGGTCTCGGCAGGCGGAACCAGGCCCGGATGCCGCCCGCGGCTCCGCGCAGCGTCCGAGCGGTCACCGCGACGGTCTGCGCCACGGCCGCACCGGCCAGGGGTCCGGCACTGAAGCCGAACGCGCCCAGGTTGCCCCAGGCCCAGTACGTGATCGGCCGGTTGTGCGCCACACCCGCGTAGTAGCGCACGCGGAGGACCGGGTACGCCTGCCACCACGCGAAGCCCCAGACGGCGAAGCCCCCGACCACGACGACCGCCCCGCCGACCGCCCAGACGAACGGCCGCCAGTTGCGCGCGGCGAGCAGCACCGCGACGGCGAGGACCCCGAGCAACGGCAGGCCGTAGGACATCATCACGGCGTACCCGAACAGCAGTCCGGCGCCGATCCCCCACCCCGCGGTCGCGGTCCTGGTCCTGCTCGACGCCGCCACGGCCAGCAGGCACGCGGCCCATGCCCCGACGGCGGCGAACACCGCGTCGGCGGACACCGCCGACCACACCGCCGCGGGCCCGAGCACCAGGAAGGGTGCCGCCCGACGGGCCGCCGATCCCGCTCCGAGCCGACGGAGGGTGAGCAGCACGGCGACCGGCGTCGTCGCCGCGACGAGCAGCGTGACCCACCCGGCAGCGAGACCCGTGGTGACACCGAGCCGGACGAGGACCACGTAGAACAGGAGTGCGCCCGGCGGGTGTCCGGCGATGTGCACCGGCCACTTGCCCGGGCCGCCGACGATCCGCGGGATGTAGCCGTCGAGCGTCTCGGCGAACGGCCGACCGGCGACGTCGCGAGCCGTGTCCATGTACTCGTATCCGGTGTCCAGGATGCGCCCGACGCCGTCGGTCCCGTCCACCAGCGCCAGGGCGGCGAACCAGGCCACGGTGACGGCGTACCCGATGAGCAGCAGCCACGGCCAGCGCAGTCGCGCCGTCAGTCGGGGCGCGGCGACGACCGCCAGCAGCGCCAGCAGCACGGCCGGGACGGTCCCGGGTCCGACGCGCGGCTCCCACGAGGCGTGCAGCGGCGGGAAGTACCGGACGTGCACGTCCCAGCCGGTCAGACCGGGGACGAGCACCGCGGCGGTCATCAGGACGAGTGCGACGGCGAGGCCGATGGTCGCGGGCAGGCTCCGGAGGTCGCGCACCCCGGGAACGGTACCCGTGTCACACCACCGGCGCGCGTGCGTGCACCGTTCCCGGTCGGGAGGCCCGTGGCGGCGCCACCACGGGCCTCCCGACCGGGACGGGCCGGCACCACCGCGCACCGCACCGCGCCGCGCCGCGCCGCGCCGCGGTCAGTGTGCGGCGGCGGCCAGCGCGCGGAGTCCCTCGTCGATCGACACCGACGGCGACCACCGCAGGTCCGACCGGGTGCGGCGCTGGTCGAACCAGTGCGCCGTCGAGAGCTGTTCGGCGAGGAACCGCGTCATCGGCGGCTCGTCGGTGCCGGGGCGGACGCGCCACACGGCCTCCACGGCGGACCCCGCGATCCGGGCGAGCGCGGCCGGCACGTGTCGGCGGGGCGCGGGGACGCCGGAGGCCGTGCAGATCCCCGCCAGGAGCTCGCCGACCGGGCGGGGTTCGCCGTTCGTCACGACGTACGCCTGGCCGTGCACGTCCTCGGCGCGGTGCAGCGCGGCGACCATCGCGGTCGCGGCGTTGTCGACGTAGCAGGTGTCGATCAGGGCGGCACCGGAATCCAGGACCGGCAGGCGTCCGCTGCGGGCCCGGTCGACGATCCGGCCGACGAGCTGTTCGTCGCCCGGCCCCCACACCAGGTGCGGGCGCACGGCGACGACCGCGAAGCCGGGGGCGTCGGCGTCCAGTGCCAGGCGCTCGGCGGCGGCCTTCGTCCGGGCGTAGTCGCCACGGGCGGTCTCGGAGGCGGCGGGGGTGGCGTCGTCACCGGCGATCGACGTCCCGGTGTGCGCGACGGAGGGCGACGAGACGAACACGAAGCGTGTGGCTCCGCCCTCGCGTGCGGCGGCGAGCAGGACACGCGTCCCGTCGACGTTGATCCGCGCGAAGTCGGCGGGGTCCCCGGCGAGCGACACCTTGGCGGCGAGGTGCACGACCGCCTCGACCCCCGCGACCGCGGAACGGACCGCGGCCGCATCGGTCATCGTGCCGAGCGAGTCGGTGACGCCCTCGACACGGGAGGGCCGGCGCTGGAACGTCCGGACCTCGTGCCCGGCGTCCCGGACGGCGGCGGCGACCGCACGACCGAGGAAGCCGCTCGCACCGGTGACCAGGACCCTCACGGGCGGGTCATCCGTCCCCCGGAGAGCACCGTCGCCGCCCAGCGGGACAGTCGGGCCCGGTCGACCTTCGAGTTGTGCCGGATGTCCGTCGGCAGCACCGGGACGACGAGGACCGCCGCGACCGGCACCCCGGCCGCAGCACGGACGCGCTCGGCGAGTGCGGGGTCCGCGAGGCCGGGACGACGAGCGGCGGGGACGGTCTCGATGACGGCGACCACCTGCTGCGTGCCGGCCGGGCCGATGCCGGCGATGCCGACACGGCCGATGCCGTCCACCCGCTCGATGCGCTGTTCCGGGCCGACCGGCGTGACGACGCCGTCCGCGGTGGTGACGACGTGCTGCATGCGGCCCTCGACCCAGAGCTGGCCGGACGCGTCGAGGTGCCCGACGTCGCCCGTCCGGTGGCCGCGCGGGTCGTCGACGCCGAGACGCGAGGCGCGGTCGGCCCGCCAGAGGCGGTCGTAGTGGTCGCGCACGTGCGGGGCGACGACGACGATCTCGCCGGTGACGTCCGGTGTCTCGGTGAGTGCTCCGGTCGCGCGGCCGTCGGCGTCGAGCGGGGCGATCCGCACCCGCACCGACGCAGCTGGTCGGCCGACGCAGATGCCGACTGCCGACGTCCCGTCGTCGCCGGACCCGGCGGCGCGGACCCCGTCCAGGTCGACGTCCGTCATCAGCAGCCCCTCGGTCATGCCGTAGGGGGTGTGCGCACTGGCGTTCGGCATCAGCTCGGTCGCCGCGGTGAGCAGCGCCGCCGACACCGGGGCACCCGCGGACAGGAACAGCCGCACGCGGCCGAGTGCCCGCCGGTCGTCGTCGCTGAGGGCGGACGCCGTCGCGACGACGTTCGCCAGGGCCGCCGGGGAGAGGAACACCACGGTGGCGTCCGCTGCGACCACCGCGTCGGCGACCGCTCGTGCGGTCAGCGTCCTGGGCGCGGTGACGTCCATGTCGGGTGCGACCGAGCGGGCTCCGAGGGCGGGGCCGAGGAGTGCGAACGGTGCGAAGCCCGCCACCAGGCCGGTGCCGACGCCGACGCCGTACTGGCCGGCGAGGGCGTCCCGCACCGCGCCGAGCTGGCCGTGCGTGTAGACGACGCCCTTCGCCGGTCCGGTCGACCCGGAGGTGAAGAGGACCGCTGCCGGAGCGTCGGAGGCGGGTGCGGACGGCAGTGCGGCTCCGGCAGCGAGCCGTGCGGCCCCGCGGCGGGCCACGGCGGCCAGGGTGTGCTCGACCCGCAGGGCCCGGCGTGCCGGTGCGGGGAGCGCCACGGTCGCGATCCGACGCCCGGGCCAACCGAGGGCCCGAGCGGCGGCGAGTCCCGGCAGGGCGCCGATGATCCAGTCCGGACGGGCACCGCGGACGGCGCGGGTCAGCCCGCCGAGGCCGAGTCCGGCGTCCGCGACGACGACGACCGCGCCGATCCGGACGCAGGCGTACAGGGCGGCGGTCAGGTCCGCGCCGGGCGTGACCAGGAGCGACACCCGGTCGCCGGGTCGGACGCCGAGGTCGACGAGCCCGGCGGCGACCTCGTCGATGCGTCGGGCGAGCAGCCGCCAGCTGATCGTCCGCGTGCCGCCGGGTGCGGCCATCTCCACCAGGGCGGGCTCGTCGCTGTCGCGGAGTCCGGTCAGGTGCGTCCAGAGCGGGCGGTGCGCGTGCTCTGCCCGGTCGGCGCTGGCGTCGGCCGTGCCGGCGACGTCGTCGGCCGGGAGGCCCGGTGCGGCCGAGGTGGGCACGACATCGTCCGGCAGGTGGTCACCGAGCCAGTCGAAGACCGTTCCGGCGACGTCGGCGTCGTCCGGCAGCAGGTGTCCGGCGCCCTCGAACCGGTGCACGTCGGCCAGCGGCAGCCGTGCGGCGAGGTCGTCGAGGTAGCGCTCGAGGAACACCGGGTCGCGCGGGCCCCAGAGGAGCAGGGCGGGGACGTCCAGCGCCGCGACGCCCGCCGCGATCCGATCGAGCTCGCGAGCGCTCGGGTGGGTGGCGTCGACGGGGATGTCCGCGACGAAGCCGCCGACGGCGCCCCGCCGTGCTGCACCGCGGTACGGCGCACGGTAGGCATCGGCGGTCGCTCGGTCGAGCCGCGGGTGCGCGATCGCCAGGGTGGTCTCGATGAACGCCGGCGTGACGACGGTTGCCCGGCCGAGCAGCTCGGGACGGAGCGCCAGGCGGAGCGGCGCCGGGATCGGCGCGTCCTCCGGCTGGTGCACGGCGGTGTTGCAGGTCGTCACCGCGACGACGAGGTCCGGGTGGTCCACGGCCCAGCCGAGGGAGACGACTCCGCCCCAGTCGTGGCCGAGCGTGACGACGGGACCCGCGAGCCCGAGTTCGTCGGTCAGGGCGCCGAGTTCGGCGACCCGGTCCGCCAGGCGGTGGTCGACACCCGTGCGCTCCGAGAAGCCCATGCCGAGCTGGTCGACGGCGACGACGCGCCAGACCGGACCGCCGGCAGCGGCGACCTCGAGGGACCGCGCGACGACCGAGCGCCACAGGTAGGACCAGGTCGGGTTGCCGTGCACGCAGAGCAGCGTGCCGACGGGCTCGACGCCGAGCTCCGCCAGGGACGCGGCCGTGTCGAGGAGGTGCCAGGTCCGCGCGGGGCGAGCCGGGCCTCCCGAGCGGTCGGGAGTCGCGGGGACCGTGACCAGGCGGGACCAGGCCGGGTCGAGTCCGGGCAGGGGCGGCGGGAGCATCGCCGGAGCCGTGGTCGCGGCGGCGCGGGGCAACCGCGGTGTCACCAGCGCAGTTCCATCATCGCCGTGTTGATGCCGGAGCCGACACCGCCGAGGAACACGCGGTCTCCGGGGCGGATGGAGCCACGGGTGACCTCGTCCGCGAGAGTGATCGGGATCGACGCCGGGCCGACGTTGCCGAAGCGCTCGTAGGTGGTCGGGACCTTGTCACGCTCGACACCGATGGCCTGGACGAAGGCGTTCGTGTGCACGTCCGAGACCTGGTGCAGGACGTAGCGGTCCATGTCGGCCCAGTCGAAGTGGGCACGGGCCTCGTTCCAGGCGGCGACGACGAGCTCCATGCCGCCCTTGAGCAGCATCTTCGCGTCCGTGAACATGCCGTCGACGCTGCCGACGCACAGGTCGTACCACTGGGTGGCCGCGCGCGTGACTCCGCCGACGATGCGGTGGCCGGCCGGGTGCAGGTCCGCCGGGCCGAGCACGGCGGCAGCAGCGCCGGAGCCGAGCGTCAGGCTGGCGAACTCGCTCATGAAGTCCTTGCGGTTCCGGCCGCCCTGGTTCAGGCGGTCGATCGTGTTCAGCTGCACCTGGTCGGCGTCCTCGCCGTCCACGATGAGCGCGTACTTGATCTGACCGGAGTCGATCATGCTGGCGGCGACGCTCATCGCGTTGACGAAGCCGAGGCAGGCGTTCGCGATGTCGAAGTTGATCGCCGACGTCGGCAGGCCGAGGCCGTGGTGCAGCCGTACGGCCACCGAGGGCTCGAGGTGCGGACGGGTCACCGAGGTGTTGATGAGCAGGCCGACGTCCTCCGGCTGGATGCCCGCGGCGGCCATCGCCCGACGTCCGGCGTCGATCGCGGCGGTCTGGAAGGACTGGTCCTCGCCCCAGTTGCGGCGCTCCCGCACCCCGGCGACGCGTTCGAGCAGCCCCATCGGCAGGCGGAGCCGGCGGAGCACACCGCGGAGCTTCTCCTCGATGTCCGCGGACGTGGTCACGCGCTCGGCGACGGTGGTCTCCACGGCGAGGATCGCGGCGTTCTGGAAACGGACGGTCGCGTTGCCGGGTCGTTCCGTCTCGGCGCTCGGGGTGTC
Source organism: Curtobacterium sp. MCPF17_047 (assembly GCF_003234045.1). Lineage (NCBI taxonomy): Bacteria > Bacillati > Actinomycetota > Actinomycetes > Micrococcales > Microbacteriaceae > Curtobacterium > Curtobacterium sp. MCPF17_047. Next base: position 62,651 of record NZ_QKSF01000010.1, read on the forward strand.
CTGCTGAGGCCGCTCGGTCATGATCGTCACTTGCACATACTTCCGTATCGATGCTGGGTCTCCGTTGCGACTGCGCCGGACGGACCCCGGGAACGTCGTCGCCGTTGCCGATCCGGCAATCGTACTGGCCGTCCCCGAGCGCCGGTGCGAAGCTGCGCGGATGACCGCACAACCCGCTCCCGGCGCGGATGCCGAGGCCTTCTGGACCGCCCGCTACGGTGACGCCCCGATCTGGTCCGGGGCACCGAACGCCTCGCTCGTCGACACGGTGGCCCCGCTCTCCCCCACTCGCTCGGATCATCCGCTCCGCGCGCTCGACCTCGGGAGCGGTGAGGGTGGCGACGCCCTGTGGCTGGCGGCGCAGGGGTGGCACGTCACCGCCGTCGACATCGCATCCAACGCCCTCGCGCGCGGCCGGACCGAGGCCGAGCGCGTCGGACTGGGCGACCGTGTGACCTGGGTGCAGGCCGACCTGGCCACCTGGGACACCGACGACCGGTTCGACCTCGTCGCGGCGTCGTTCCTGCACTCGTCGGTGTCGTTCCCGCGGACGGCGGTGCTCCGACGGGCGACGCGCCTCGTGGCGCCGGGCGGCCACCTGGTCGTCGTCGGGCACGCCGGGTCCCCGTCGTGGGCGTCGCACGGGGAGCACGCGCACGCCGAACCCCTGGTCGGGCCGGCGGAACAGGTCGAGCAGCTCGCGCTGGACGACCGGTGGGCCGTCGAGGTCGCCGAGCTCCGCACGCGGCACATCGCCGCGCCCGACGGCAGCCCGGCGACGCTCGAGGACTCGGTGGTGCTGCTGGTGCGGCGGGACTGACAGCCGGCTCCACACCGCACGAGAGGCCCCGTCGCCGGAGCGACGGGGCCTCTCGTGTCAGGTGCGTCGGATCAGCCGCGCAGCTCAAGGTACTTGGCGATGAGCGCCTTCGTCGAGGAGTCCTGCGCGTCCAGGGCGTCCTGGTCGCCGTCGACCGCCGGGGCGACCTGCAGCGCCAGCTGCTTGCCGAGCTCGACACCCCACTGGTCGAACGAGTCGATGCCCCAGATGGTGCCCTCGGTGAACACGATGTGCTCGTAGAGGGCGATCAGCTGGCCGAGGACGCTCGGGGTGAGCTCCGGCGCCAGGATGGACGTCGACGGCTTGTTGCCGGTGAAGGTGCGGGCCGCGACGATCATCTCGTCGGTGGTGCCCTCGGCGCGGACCTCGTCAGCGGTCTTGCCGAACGCCAGCGCCTTGGACTGCGCGAAGAAGTTCGCCAGGAACAGGGAGTGGACGTCCTGGCCGGGCTGCACGGCCTTGCCGTCGCCGGACAGGTCCTGCAGGGCGTGCGCGGGCTTGGCGACCGTGATGAAGTCGGCCGGGATCAGCCGGGTGCCCTGGTGGATGAGCTGGTAGAACGCGTGCTGGCCGTTCGTGCCGGGCTCGCCCCAGAAGACCTCGCCGGTGTCGGTGACGACGTCGGATCCGTCCCAGCGGACGCGCTTGCCGTTCGACTCCATCGTGAGCTGCTGCAGGTAGGCCGGGAAGCGGTGCAGGTACTGCGTGTACGGCAGCACCGCGTGGCTCTGGGCGCCGAGGAAGTTCGTGTACCAGACGTTGAGCAGGCCCATCAGGACGGGGACGTTCTGCTCGAGCGGGGCGGTGCGCATGTGCTCGTCGATGGCGTGGAAACCGGCGAGGAACTGCTCCCAGTTCTCCTTGCCGATCGCGATGACGACGCTGGTGCCGATCGCGGAGTCGACCGAGTAGCGGCCGCCGACCCAGTCCCAGAAGCCGAAGGCGTTCTCCGGGTCGATGCCGAACGCGGCGACCTTGTCGAGCGCGGTGGACACGGCGACGAAGTGCTTCGCGACGGCGTCCTTCTTCTCGTCGTCGCCGGCGTCGGACAGGCCGAGCTCCGACCAGAGCCACTGGCGCGCGAGACGGGCGTTCGTGAGGGTCTCGAGGGTGCCGAAGGTCTTCGACGCGACGATGAAAAGCGTGGTCTCGGGGTCGAGGCCCGCGGTCTTCTCGTGGATGTCGGCGGGGTCGATGTTCGAGACGAAGCGCACCTCGAGCCCCTGCTGCACGTACGGCTTGAGGGCTTCGTAGACCATGACGGGGCCGAGGTCGGACCCGCCGATGCCGATGTTGACGACGGTCTCGATGCGCTTGCCGGTGACGCCCGTCCAGGCGCCGGAACGGACCTGCTCGGCGAAGCCGTAGACCTTGTCGAGCGTGGCGTGCACGTCGGCGTCGACGTCCTGGCCGTCGACGGTCAGGGGTGCGGCGGGGACCAGGCCCTCGGTCGCCTTCGGTCGGCGGAGCGCGGTGTGCAGGACGGCGCGGTCCTCGGTGACGTTGATGCGCTCGCCGGAGATCATCGCCTGGTAGCGCTCGGCGACGCCGGTGTCCTCGGCGACCTGTAGCAGTGCCTGCAGGACCTCTTCGGTCACCAGGCCCTTCGACAGGTCGACCGTCAGGTCCGCGGCCTGGAAGGTGTACTTCTCGGCACGACCGGGGTCGGCGTCGAACCACCCCCGGAGGTCCGGGGAGAAGCCGGCGGCGATGCCGTCGAGCTGCTTCCATCCTGCGGTCGATGTGGGGTCGACGGGTGCGGAATCGGTCACTTCGGTCCTCCTGGACGCCAGAGCTGGACGGCCCGCAGACCTGGCGCAGCATCGCGTCGCGGGCCGCGTCCGAGCGTAGTGCCGTTCCGTTGACCTCGCGCACAGGACCGCGCCGACCGTGGGCGCAGGACCGCGTCACCGGTGGAGGACGCGGATCCGCCGGACACGACTTCGTCAGGATCGCCGCTCCCTCGACATTGCTGTAGTGAAGGAGGCACCGTGGACACCGAGACCGACACCGACGCAGACGTCGCCCTCACCCGACGACTGGCGGGTGGGGACCGCGCCGCGCTGGCGGACGCGTTCGACCGGTTCGCACCGACGCTCACCCGCTACGCGTGGGCGCTGGCCGGCAGCAGGCAGGACGTCGAGGAGCTCGTCCAGGACACGTTCCTGACGCTCTGGCAGAAGGCCGACACCCTGCAGCTGTCGACCCGTGCGCTCCTCCCCTGGCTGCTGGTGGTGTGCCGGAACCACGCGCGGAACCAGGCGCGGGCGATCGCCGGACGGGCGGCCGACGAGCTGCCGGCCGAGCTCGCCGTGCCGGAAGCCGACCAGGAGGCCCGTGAGCGCCTCCGGTGGGTCCGTGACGAGATCGACGCGCTCACGCCGCTCGACCGGCGGATCTGCGAGCTGTGCCTGATCGAGGGCCACTCGTACAGCGACGCGGCCGCGATGCTCGGGCTGAGCGTCGGCGCCGTGACCCAGCGGGTGTCCCGCTCCCGAGCACGACTGAAGAAGGCGGTGACGCACGATGAACACTGAGCCCCCCACCGGAGACGACCTGCAGCGGATGCTCGTCTCGATGAAGCAGACCGTCCTCGACCGTGCCGAGGAGCGGCACCCGGAACCGCGGCGGCACCGCAGCCGCATCGTCATCGCCACCGTCGCCCTCCTCGCCCTCGGCACGGCCGGTGGCGCCGTCGCCCTCGCCGTCGTCCCGCAGGTCCAGCAGGCCGCCCCGGCGCCGAGCCCGACCGCCGAGCCCTCGGTGCCCGCGAGCACTCCGGCGTCCGCGCCGGTCGTCGACACCCCTGCTCCGAAGCCGTCCGCATCGAGCGCCGCGGCACCGTCTCGGTACCCGGACGACTGCCGGGCGCTGTACTCGGACGCGGACCGGCAGCGGTTCTTCGGCGCGACGCCACTCGCCCAGACACCCGCACACCCGGACGGGACGACCGTTCCGGCACCCGCGTCGACCACGTACTCCGGTGGCACCTGGACGGCCGCGACGTGGCTCGCCTGTGACTGGGCGCAGCCACGCACGGACGTCGGCAGCGTCCACGTCACCATCGGCAGTGCCTCCGCCACCGCTCTCGCTGAGCGCGAAGACGGGCTCCGCGCCGCGGGCGCAGACTGCGCGCCGGGTGACGGTGGCACGGTCTGCCGGCTGCCGGACGCGGCGGACCCGGACTTCGTCGGTGCCGAGACCTCGTGGTGGGACAGCGACGGTCGGTGGATCACGATCGACCAGGTCAACTTCCCGACCTCGGGCCTGCTGCCGGCGACCATCGCCGGGCTCTCGTCCGACCGGGTCGGACCGGGCTCCTGGGTCGTCAGCGGCGCGGGGGTCGGGCCGATCACCATCGGCAGCTCGTACCAGGACGTGGTGGACGAGGTCGAACCCGTCCTGCCGCAGACGAACGGCGCCTGCCCGAACCCGAACGTGGGGTTCTTCGACTCCGGTGACCTGCACGTCATCGTCGTGCAGGCGGGCGGGAAGGTCGTCGGTGTCGACGCGAGCGGCCTGACCACCGCGGCCGGGATGGGCCGGGGGAACAGCATCGACCAGCTCCGGGCCGCGTACCCGGACCTCACCCGGACCCCGGGGTACGGCGACGACTCGTCCCCCGCGTTCGCCTACTGGAGCGTCCGTGACGGCGACCGGTCGGTGACATTCGAGATGGACGAGGGCGGGGAACTCGTGACCGGGGTGTGGGTCGGCGACGACCCGCGGCCGCCGTACGAGTACTGCGGTTGAGGCCCCGCGGCGACGTTCCCGGGCAATCGGTACGACGACAGTCGTACTGTGGACAGGCCCACGAACCGAACAACCGGGAAGGACCCGCGTGACCCACGCACTCTTCGACCCCATCACCCTCCGCGGACTCGAGATCCGGAACCGCGTCTGGATCCCGCCGATGTGCCAGTACATGGTCGAGGCGCAGGACGGCGTCCCCACCCCCTGGCACCTCGTGCACCTCGGCGGCCTGGCCCGCGGCGGTGCCGGCGCGGTGGTCGTCGAGGCCACCGGTATCGTCCCCGAGGGCCGGATCAGCCCGCAGGACCTGGGCCTGTGGAACGACGAGCAGCGCGACGCGTTCCGCCCGATCACCGACTTCATCCACAGCCAGGGCGCCGTCGCCGGCATCCAGCTCGCGCACGCCGGCCGCAAGGCCTCCACCAGCCGCGAGTGGGGTCCCACGGCGGGTGGCGGCAACGTCGCGCCGGAGCAGGGCGGCTGGCAGCCGGTCGGCCCGTCGCCGATCGCGTTCCCCGGACTGCACGTCCCCACCGAGCTGACCGTCGAGGGCATCGCGGAGGTGGTCCGCGCCTTCGCGGCCGCCGCCCGTCGCGCGGTCGACGCCGGCTTCGACCTCCTCGAGCTGCACGGCGCCCACGGGTACCTGCTGCACGAGTTCCTGTCGCCCCTGTCGAACGAGCGCACCGACCAGTACGGCGGCTCGCTCGAGAACCGCGCCCGTGCGCTGCTCGAGACCGTCGACGCCGTCCGGGCCGAGGTCGGCGAGGACGTCCCCCTCGTCGTCCGCTTGTCCGCGACCGACTGGGTCGAGGGTGGCTGGGACCTCGCCGAGTCCGAGCAGCTGTCGGCCTGGCTCGGCGAGCACGGCGTGGACCTGGTCTCGGTGTCGACCGGCGGCAACGTCCAGAACGCCCCGATCCCGGTCGGTCCCGGCTACCAGCTGCCGTTCGCGACCGCGATCCGGCAGGCCACGGGCGTGCCGGTCGCGGCCGTCGGGATGATCGACGACCCGTTCCAGGCCGAGCAGATCGTCGCGCTCGGGCAGGCTGACGTGGTCCTCGTCGGTCGTGGTGCCCTGCGCGACCCGAACTTCCCGATCCGTGCCGCGCAGGCGCTCCGGGTGGACCTGCCGTACAAGCCCGCACCGTACGAGCGCGCCTACCGCTGATCCCGCTGCGCGGGTGACGGACGGGAGGCCCGCACCACCGCCTCCCGTCCGTCACCCTCCACAGACGGCCGTTCCCGGACCGCCGTCCACAGGTCGGGATCGCCCCGGCCGCCCGGCCGACGTGAGCCGCTACCGTGGTCCTCATGACGGGCACGGGGGTGACCGCCGGGCACGACCCGGCGCGGGGCGAGGAGTGGTCGCGACTCCCGGTGGGGCGGCGCGAACACCGACAGGACGTGGTCCTGGCGCTCGTGCTCGCCGCCGCCCTGACGGTGTCGATGACCCTCTACGGCGCACTCGGCCTGTACGACGACCCGGCCCCCTGGTGGGTGTCGGCGCTCATGGTCGTCGCGAACGCCGGACCACTCGCGGTCCGGCGGCGCTTCCCGATGTCGGTCGCCGTGGTCGCCGCGCTGGCGTTCGCCGCGACCCAGCTCCTGCGGGTGCCCGAAGGACTGTTCGTCAACTTCACGCTCTTCATCGCCCTGTACACGGTCGGCGCCTGGTGCTCGGACCGGGTCCGCGCCGAGGCGGTGCGCTGGTTCCTCATCCTCGGCATATTCGCGTGGGTGTTCCTGGCGATCGTGTTCCGGTGGTCGGTGCCGAGCGCGCTGCCGGGCGACGGCGACTCGGTGATCCCGCCGTTCGTGGCGAACTCGCTGCTGTCGATCATCATCAACCTGGTGTACTTCGGCGCCGCCTGGTACTCCGGCAACCGGGCGTGGACGGCCGCGGTCGCCAAGCACGACCTCGACGAGCGCACGGTCGAACTGGCCGCCGAGCGGGAGCGGTCCGCGGCGCAGGCGGTCGCCCTCGAACGGGTCCGCATCGCCCGCGAGCTCCACGACGTCGTCGCCCACCACGTGTCCCTGATGGGCGTGCAGGCCGGCGCCGCCCGACGGGTGATCGACCGCGACCCGGTACAGGCCGCGGCGTCCCTCGGGGTCGTCGAGGACAGCGCCCGAACCGCGGTGGAGGAACTGCGGCGGATGCTCGGCACCCTCCGGCAGTCCGATGCGGACGGTCACACGCTGCCCGCCGACGCGCCGAGCACCGAGGGGCTCGCGCGGCTGCCGGAACTGGCCGCGGCCGCGACGACCGCCGGGCACGACACCGGCTTCAGCATCGTCGGTGACGTCCGACCCGTTCCGCCGACCGTCGCGGCGGTCGCCTACCGGATCGCGCAGGAGGCCGTGACGAACGTCCTCAAGCACGCGGGGCACGACGCCCGCGCCGACCTGCGGCTGCGGTACCTGCCGGACGGCCTCGAGCTCGAGGTGACGGACACCGGGGCCGGGGCACGGGCCTCCCGGTCCACCGCGGGCAGCGGACTCGGCCACGTCGGCATGCGCGAGCGCGTCGCCGCGGTCGGCGGACGGATCGAGATCGGGCCCCGTGCCCGCGGCGGCTACCTGGTGCGGGCATGGCTGCCGACGGCGTGATCCGGGTGGTCCTGGCCGACGACCAGGACCTGGTGCGGGCCGGTTTCCGGGTGATCCTGGAATCGGAACCGGGTGTGCAGGTCGTGGCCGAAGCCGCCGACGGCGCCGCAGCCGTGGCCGCCGTCGCCGCCCACCGGCCGGACGTCGTCTGCCTCGACGTGCAGATGCCCGGCGTCGACGGGCTGGAGGCCGCTCGGCGCATCACCGCCACCGATGACCCGCCGGCGGTGCTCGTGCTGACGACGTTCGACACCGACGAGTACCTGTTCGACGCCCTCGCCGCCGGGGCCAGCGGGTTCCTGCTGAAGAACGCCTCCCCCGAGAAGCTCATCGAGGCGGTGCGCACGGTCGCCGCCGGGGACGCCCTGCTCTCCCCGGACGTGACCCGACGGGTGATCAGCCGCGCGACGAGCGCGAGCGTGCCGGTGGTGGCGCCGGTGACCGAGCCCGCGACCGCCGGCGTGGACGCGGGACCCGGTGCTGGTCCGGTGGCCGGCCTGACCGACCGCGAGACCGAGGTGCTCCGGCTGCTCGGGCGCGGACTGAGCAACGCCGAGATCGCCCGACTGCTCTTCGTCGGGGACGCCACCGTGAAGACCCACGTGTCGAACGTGCTGCAGAAGCTCGGCGTGCGGGACCGGATCCAGGCCGTGGTGTGGGCGTACGAGAACGGCGTGGTCCGCTCCGCCGACTGAGCCCTCCCCCGCAAGACGCAACGTCGGCGGCACGGCGCAAGGGTGTTCCGTTGCGCGGAACCGCCCACGTTGCGTCTCGCGGAAGGGACCGTCTCCCCCGCGTGGCGGAGGAGCCCGGGTGACGATCCCCGTCTCGTGCCGGACGCGCCGACCCCACCCGCCCTCGTACCGTCGGAGGCGCAGCGACGGTCGCTGCGGAAGGGACCCGTCATGCTCAGCATCGAGGGAGTGACCAAGCACTTCGGCGAGCGCCGCGTGCTCGACGACGTCGGCTTCACGGTCGGTCGGGGCCGGTTGACCGGGTTCGTCGGTGGCAACGGCGCCGGCAAGACCACCACCATGCGCATCATGCTCGGCGTGCTGGACGCCGACAGCGGCACGGTCGCCATCGACGGCGTCCCGATCGGCCCGGCCGACCGGCGTCGGTTCGGGTACATGCCCGAGGAACGCGGCCTGTACCCGAAGATGCCGGTGGCCGAACAGGTCACGTACCTGGCGCGGCTGCACGGTGTCGACCGCCGGACCGCGACGGCGCGGACCACCGAGCTGCTCGAGCGGCTCGAACTCGGCCCGCACGCCGGCGACCCGGTGGAGAAGCTCTCGCTCGGCAACCAGCAGCGCGTGCAGGTCGCTGCCGCCCTGGCCCACCGGCCGGAGGTCCTGGTGCTCGACGAGCCGTTCTCCGGCCTCGACCCGATGGCCGTCGACACGGTCCTCGGCGTCCTCCGCGAGACCGCGGCGGACGGCGTGCCGGTGCTGTTCTCCAGCCACCAGCTCGACGTGGTCGAGCGACTCTGCGACGACGTCGTCGTGATCGCGGGCGGTCGCATCCGGGCGGCCGGGCCGCAGGACGAACTCCGACGGAAGGCGGGGCCGGCGGCGTGGGAGATCCTGGTGGCGGACGACGCCGCCTGGCTCCGCGACGAACCGGGCGTCACCATCCGGGAGTTCGACGGCGGCTACGCCCTGTTCGAAGCGGACGAGTCCGTCGCCCAGGCCGTCCTGCAGCGCGCGGTCGGCCGGGGCGCGGTGGCGTCGTTCGGTCCGCGGGTCCCCCGTCTCAGCGAGGTCTTCACGGAGGTCGTCCGATGAGCGTCGTCCAGCGCAGCACCGTCGACGCGGTCCGGCTCGTCACCGTGCGGGAGATCCAGGCCCGGCTCCGCAGCAAGGCGTTCGTCGTCTCCGCGGCGATCCTGCTCGTGATGGTCGTGGCCGGCATCGTCGTCGCGGGCATCGTCGGCAGGTCGACGGCGAACGCGACGACCCCGGTCGCCGTGGTCAGCGGTGTGAGCCTGCCGAGCTCCGACGGGCTGGACGTGACACGGGCGTCCGACCGCGCAGCCGCCGAGCAGCTCGTGCGCGACGGCGAAGTGGACGCCGCGATCGTCCCCGACGGCGGACAGCTCGGCTTCCGGGTCGTCGGACTCGACAGCGCGCCGACCGACGTCGTGCAGGCGCTCAGCGTCTCCCCCGAGGTCGACCTGCTCGACCCCGGCGCGCTGCCGCCCGGGCTGGTGTCCCTGGTGGGGATCGCGTTCGGCGTGGTCTTCTTCGCCTCGGCCGTGACGTTCGGACAGTCGATCGCGCAGAGCGTGGTGGAGGAGAAGTCCACCCGGGTCGTCGAGATCCTGATGGCGGCGATCCCCGCACGGGCACTGCTCGCGGGGAAGGTGATCGGCAACAGCGCGATGGCCCTCGGACAGATCGTCGCGATCGCGATCGCCGCCGCCGTCGCACTCGCGGTGACCGGCCAGGACAACCTCTTCACACTGCTCGGCCCGAGCGCGCTGTGGTTCGTCGGGTTCTTCGCGATCGGGTTCGTCCTCATCGCGGCGCTGTTCGCGGCGTCGGCGGCCCTGGTGTCCCGTCAGGAGGACGTCGGCAGCGTGACCACCCCGGTGATGATGCTGCTGATGATCCCGTACTTCCTCATCGTGTTCGCCGCGGACGACCCGATGATCCTCGGCATCATGTCGTACGTGCCGTTCAGCGCCCCGATCGGCATGCCCGTCCGGATCTTCCTGGGGACGGCCGAGTGGTGGGAGCCCGTGCTCTCACTGGTCGTCGTCGCGTCGTCCGCCCTCGTCGTGGTGCTCCTCGGTGCCCGGGTCTACGAGAACGCGCTGCTCCGCACCGGTGGCCGGGTGAAGCTGGCCGAGGCCATCCGCGGCTGACCCTGGTCGCCGATGCTCCGGAGGACGCGATCGGTCGGTCCCCCGTGGCGGTTCCCGGACACCCGACTGCCGCGGGTGACGGCTCTCGTGGGATGCTTCGCGTGATGCCGATCGACGACGCGATGCCGGTGCGTCTCGACGTGACGGGGACGGACCTCGGGGAGGCCGCGACCTTCATCGCGGACCTCTACGGCGCGGAACTCCGCGTCGAGCCCGTTGCGACGCCGTTCTCGTTCCGGTACGCGGCAGTCGGCGACAGCACGATGTCGCTGCACACCGCGCGGTTCGCGGGACGCGTCGACGGGGAACTGCCGCCGTCGGACGCCGTCATCGTCCAGTGGCTGCAGTCCGGGTCCTCCCGGCTCGACACCGGGGGCAGCGTCCTCGACATGGAACCGGGCATCCCGGTGCCGCTGCTGCCCGAGCGCACGTTCTCGTTCACGATGGAGGACTACGAGCAGCGGCTCGTGCACCTGTCCCGTGAGGTCGTCGAACGCGTCGCAGCCGAGCAGGGTGCGGACCTGACCGCGGGCCTGCGCTTCGACCACACGACACCGCCGTCCGACCAGTCCGTGCGGACCTGGCACAACACGGTGTCGCTCATCTCGCACACCCTGCGCGACGGCACACCCGGCCGTCTGCTGCACGCCGAGATGGCGCGGCTGGCCGCGGCGTCCCTGCTCGAGATGTACCCGCAGCAGCGCCCGGCACGCCGGAGCCCCGAGGGCACGGCACTGTCGGTGCACGTCCGCGCAGCCGTCGAGTACGTCAACGACCACGCCCGGATGCCGATCACGACGAGCTCGCTGGCGCGACACCTCGACGTGAGCCTGCGTGCACTGCAGGAGGCGTTCCAGCGGGACCTGCAGACCACGCCGAACGCCTACATCCGGCAGGTGCGCCTGGACCGGGTGCGACAGGAGCTGCTCTCCTCCGAGCCGACCGCCGTCACCGTCCGCGAAGTGGCCGCGGGGTGGGGCTTCGCGCACCTCGGTCGCTTCGCGCAGCAGTACGTCGCCGAGGTCGGCGAGACCCCGATGGCGACGCTCGAGCGGTCGGCGCGGGACTCGGCAGCGGACTGACCCGGCCGCCCCCGTGACCGGACCGGTCGACGGGAGGAGGCCGCGCCTCCCGACCGTCGGTCCGGCAGGTCTCAGATGAAGTCGGTGTGCGCGTTCGGCGCGTAGGCCGTCATCAGCGTCGCCGCGGCGAGCCGGGCGGAGCGCGCCGGACGGGTCGTGCGGTGGATCGCAGCCTCGACGTTGGCGCCTTCGACCAGCAGCGACAAGGCGTCGGCGACGTGCAGGGGCAGTCCTGCGCGACCGGCGAGCGCGTGCAGGTGGGCCTCGATGCCGCGCAGGTGCTCGTGAGCCAGGGCGGCGACGCGCGACTCGGAGCGCCCGAGCTCGCCGTAGCCGTTGATGAAGGCACACCCGGTCCAGGTCTCGTCCTCGAAGCACGACTCGAGGTGTGCGAAGACCGTCAGGATCTCGTCCCGGGCGTCGGCAGCCCCGACGGCGGCATCGGCGAGCCCTTCGTTCCACCGCTCGTGGCGGTGCTCGAGCACGGCGACGACGACGTCGATCCGTTCCGGGAAGAGGGCACGGACCGTGGCCTGGTCTTCCCCGGCGAGCGTGGCGATGGCGGCGTGGTCGAGACCGACGGCCCCCTCGGCGGTGAAGACCCGATCGGCGGCGTCGACGACGCGAGCACGGTCCCAGCGGTGCGGTGCCTGCTCGACGTCGACGCCCACGTCAGATGGTCGTCGTCGTGGTGCGGAGAGCGTTGCCGCGAGCAGATCGCTCGGCGCACAGCGCCTCGAGCCTGCCCAGCCGAGCCCAGACGACCCGGTGTTCGGCCGTCAGCCCGCTGGCGTCCGCCGTCACACGGGTGCTCCCCTGCTGGAGGGCGTTCACGCGGCGGCCTGGAAGAAGTCGGCGTACGTGGGGTCGGTGCTGACGCCGATGCCGAGTCGGCTGATCACGATCCGGTCGATCTCGACGGGCGAGGACATGCCTCGTCGGTGCCACTCCAGGGGGTCGGAGCGGAGTTCCTGCATCATGGTGGAGTCACGCACGGGGGGCCTCCTGTTCGCGCAGCAGCGCGGTCATGTCGATGGGTTCGGTCAGCGCGACGGTGTCGTACGGCGCTGTTGCGGCGGTGATCACGAGGCGACCACCAGGGCGATCACGGCGAGCGTGAACGCGGTGACGGCGGCGAGGCCGGCGACGAGCGCGCTGGCGGTCAGGATCCGGCGACGGGTCGCCTCGCGGACCTCGGAGAAGGTCTCGGTGCGCTTCGGGCGGCGAACGGCCGGGCCTCCGGCGAGAGGTGTCGGGATGGCAGTGATGGTGGCGGGCATGAGCTTCGCCTCCTCTACAGGGACCTCGGACGGTCCCGCGTCGACCAGGGCGACCGCTGCGGCCAGGCCACCGCAGATCGCGGGGGATGTCGGGGCACTCGGGATGATGTTCGTCCTGGTGTCTGCGACGCTACGACACCCGTCCGGCGGGACACGAACGCGTTCGTGGATCCGCGACTCGCGACGGGTGCGGACCGCGCATCCCGACCGGGGTCACGCGTGTTCCGCGCATCGCGCGGCGGGCCGGTCAGCGCAGTGCGCGCCGGTAGCGCCAGCGGACGACGACCTGCGCGACCCGGAGCAGCGGGAACACGACTGCCCAGCGGTGGGTCGTGGACGGCCGGGTCAGGGAGCGCAGCGTCAGCCACACCGCGTCGCCCTCACGGGTGACGACGAACGCCTCCTCGCCGTCGACCGGGTGGCCGGGCAGCGTCCGGTAGGCGAACCCGACGCGGTCGGCGGTGCGCACGACCTCGACGACCTCGACGGGCTCCCGCACGACGACCGGCCCGATCCGGAAGCGCACGTCCAGCCGCTGACCCGGCCGCGCCTCCGTGTCGTCGGGCACCGAGAAACCGCTGCGGGTCTTCACGCCCCAGCGGAGCACCGACCGGGAGGCCCGCTCCCACACCGCCTCGCCCGTCCCGACCACAGACCGCCGCTCGTACCGCCGGTACGTCGGGGCCGTGGGGCCCCAGACGGCGGACGCGACCGCCGTCCGTGCCGCGCCCGCCGCGCTGCCCCGTCCGACCGCGGCCGTCCCCTCGTCGCTGCCCATACCGGCCATCCTGCCCGAAGGACGTGCGCGGGCGAGCTGGACGACCCTCCCGGCCCATCGCCGACCACCCCGTCGTCAGGCCCCGCGCGTACCGTCCAGACCATGAGCAACGTCATCATCCTCGGCGGCCACGGCCGCGTCGCCCTCCTCACCGCGCAGCTCCTGACGGCCCGCGGCGACACCGTCTCGTCGGTCATCCGCAAGGCCGAGCAGCAGGACGACGTCCGCGGCACCGGTGCGGAGCCCGTCGTCGCGGACATCGAGCAGCTCGACATCGCCGGGCTCACCGACCTGGTCCGCGGACACGACGCGATCGTCTGGGCAGCAGGTGCCGGCGGGGGTTCCGCCGAGCGCACCTGGGCCGTCGACCGGGACGCCGCGATCCGCTCCATGCACGCTGCGCTCCAGGCGGACGTCCAGCGATTCGTCCTGGTCTCCTGGTCGGACGCGGGCCTCGGTCACGGCGTCCCCGAGGACGACGACTTCTTCGCCTACGCCGAGGCGAAGACCGTCGCCGACGCGGTCCTCCGCGACTCGGCCCTCGACTGGACGATCGTCGCCCCGAGCACCCTGACCGACGACGAGCCGACCGGGTCCGTCGAGACCGCCGACCCGTCCTCGAGCATCGCCCGCGGGGACGTCGCCGCACTGGTCGCCGCAGCCCTGCACGACGACGCGTCGGTCGGCAAGACCTTCCGCGTCAACACCGGCGACGTGGCGATCGAGCAGTTCGTCCGCGACTGAGCGGTCACCCCGCGCTGAGCCGTCACCCCGCGTCGCGAGACGCCCGCACGTCCCCGAGACGCCGCCGGATCCGGCGGCGTCTCGTGCTGTCGGCGGCGTCTCGTGCTGTCGGCAGCGCTCAGGGCAGCAGCGCGGCGGCCACCGCTCGGGCCGTCGTGGTGTCGCCGGCGCCGCCCCGCAGGCGCATCGCCAGCGCCCCGGACACCACGAGGAGCAGTCGGTCGGCGAGGACGCCGGCCTCCTCCGGCCCGACCAGCGGCACCGCAGCCTGCCGGAGGCGCGACCGCAGCGTGGCCGTCTCGTGGTGCAGGACGACCGTGATCTCGTCGGGCGCGTCCGCGTACTCCGACGCCGTGCCGAGGAACGCGCACCACCGCGACCCGGTCGGCGTCGACCGGAAGTCGTCGAGCGCGTCGAAGACCGCCAGCAGCCGGCCCCGGTCGTCGGGCGCGTCTGCGACGGCGTCGTCCCACACCCGCAGCCACTCGTCGTGCCGCCGGTCGAGCGCTGCGGCGACCAGGGCTTCCTTGCTGGCGTACCCGCGGTAGAGCGTGGCGGCGGAGACCCCGGCGCGTTCGAGGACGGCGTCGATCGGGGTCGCGGCGATGCCCCGCGTGAAGAACAGCTCCTCCGCGGCGTCGAGGAGCTTCCGCTCCGTTCCTGGACGCATCGTCATGCCAGCACCCTAGGCTCTCAAAAGTGAAACGTACGTTTTCGTTCTTGGGCTCGCCCGCCGCGCTGGTCGGCAGCGGTACCGCGCTCATCGCGGCCACCTACGGGCTGGTCCGCCTGGCCTACGGACTGTTCCTGCCCGACGTCCAGCACGCGATCGGGCTCGGCGACGGCCCGGCCGGCTGGATCGCGTCAGGCTCCTCCGTCGTGTACTGCGTCGGCGCGCTCGCCGGGTTCCTGGTCGCACCGACGCACCCCCGGACCGCCGTCGTCCTGGCGGTGCTCACGGCCGGCCTCGGTGTCGCCGGGATGGCCGCCAGCACCGGCCCACTCGGGTTCGGCGTCGCCGCGGTCGTCAGCTCGGCGGGGGCGGGGCTGGCCTCCCCCGCACTCGTCCGACTCGTCCAGCGGAACCTGACGACCGAGCGTGCGAACGGGGCGCAGGCCGTGGTCAACTCGGGCACGGGGCCGGGTCTCGTCGCCGCGGGCGTCCTGGCCCTCGTGCTGCTGCCGGACTGGCGGACGGCCTGGGCCGTGGCGGCCCTCGTCACGGTGCTCGCCGGGGCGGCCGTCCTGCTCACCGACCGAGCGGGCGCAGCAGCACCGGCACCGGCATCACCACCAGCACCGGAGCCCCCGACCGACACCGGAGCCACCACCGTCCCACCCCGCCCCTGGTTCGCCGCACACCGCCGCCCCGTCCTGGTGGCACTGCTCCTCGGCGCCGGATCGGCCGCGGTGTGGACGTACGGTCGGACCCTGCTCGTCGACGCCGGCGCACCGACGACCCTGTCGGTCGTGGCGTGGATCGCCCTCGGGGCCGGAGGCGCCGCGGTCGCCCTGACGTCGAGGCGGCTCGGGCGGCTGCCGGCCCGGTCCGCGTGGACCCGGACCGCATCCGTGGTGGCGATCGCGACCCTCGGCCTCGGCCTGGCCGCGCAGCTGCACGGTGGGGCCCTGACCGCGGCGGCACTGGTCTGCTGCGCACTGTTCGGGTGGGGCTACACCGCCGCGACCGGTGCCCTCATCACGTGGACGGCGGAACTCGACCGCGACCGCGCGGCGGCCGGCACCTCGGTGCTCTTCGTGGTCCTGGTCCTCGGGCAGGCGGTGGGGGCGGCGGCAGCGGGCAGCGCAGTCCTCACGGCCGGGACGGGACCGGTGTTCGTCGCCGCCGCGGTGGTCGTCGCGCTCGGGGTCGTGCCGGCGCTCAGAAGTCCTCGCCGATGTCCGGCACGTCGGTCATCTCCTCGTTCCACGCCGGCCGGGCGGGCTGCAGGCGCAGGGTCTCCGCCTCGAGGTACTCGATGACCTCCGGGTCGAACGGCTCGTCGGCACTGTCCGGCACCGGTGTCGAGAAGATCTCGCTGGCCGGGCCGATGAGCAGGTGCGCGTAGACCGTCCCGCCGCCTTCGGTGATGACCGGGATCTGGACGACGTCGGACTTGTTCGCCACGGCCAGGGCGCGGCAGTACCGGAGGAGGGCCTTGCAGGTGCGGTCCCCGGTGAGGAAGGAGCTGTTCACGTAGTGGATGCGGCGCATGTCGGCCAGGGTGTCGGACGGCCCCTGAGTCGACGCTTAGGCTTTGCCGAAGCCGGACAGACGGCGCGGAAGGACACCACCATGGGCAAACTCGTCTACGACTCGACGTTCACCGCGGAGTTCGACGACCGCCTGCTGACCCACCTGCAGATCGTCATCGGGATGAAGCTCCGCCGTGGCGAGTCCTTCATGTTCTCGTGGAAGGACGACGTGGAGCTCGGTGACGGCCGCACCGCGATCTGGCTCGACCGCTCGATGCCGCTGGTCTTCCGCTACTCGGGCAGTCGCATCCCCGCCGTGAACCGCGCCTGGGTCGAAGCCCTCGGCCTGACCGCCGGGTCGTCCGCGGGCCTCCGCATCGTCCCGGAACCGACCGATTCCGGAGACACCCTGTGAAGCGCACGGTCCTGACCTACGGCGGCACGCAGTACACGATCGCCAACGAGGACACCGAGACCGTCCAGGCACGGATCGACTCGGGCCTGCGGGACCAGCCGTTCATGTGGCTGCAGGTCAACTACGGGGACGGCCGGGCGACGCCCGCCGTGCTCCTCATCTCCCCCGCGACCCCGGTTGCGATCATCACCGAGCGTGACGTCGACGAACAGGACGAGGACGGCTCCGTCGCCCGCTACCTGCTGCCCGAGCAGACCCGGCCGGCGTCCATCGAGATCGGTCCCACCGAGCACTGACGACGTCCGGAGGAACGCGCATGGCCCGTCAGACGACGAGCGGTGCCAGCACCGCGACGACCAGGTCCGGCCGTGTGGTGAACGGGTGGTGCCCCGTCGGCAGGTCGACCGACCGGGAGGCCCGCCCCGCGTGGTACCGCTGCAGGCCCAGCGAGGTGCTCCGGTCCGCCGTGCACACGAGGTAGGTGGAGTCGACGCCCTGCCAGCCGGCGGCAGTCGTCGGGGCCCCGAGGGCGGCCACCGACTGCGCCGTCACCCGTGCCCACGCCTCGTGCTGCACTGCGTCGTCGGCGTCTTGCAGGAACCGGGCTCCGAAACGAGCGGCGTCGTACCCCGCGAGAGTGACGAGTCCGTCCCCGGCGTCGGCCACCCCGACCGGGTCGGGCTCGGCGGCCATGATCTGCGCCTGCGCCTGTCCCGCGTCCGGCAGGTACGACGAGACGAGGACGAGGTGCCGGACGGCCTCGTGCCGCCCGGCTTCGGCGATGACCGTGCCGCCGTAGGAGTGTCCGACGAGGACCGCGTCGTCGACCTCGTCGAGGACCGCACGGAGGGCCGCGGCGTCGGCCTCGAGGCCGCCGCGCTGGCCGGTCTCCCCACATGACGGCAGCGCGACCGATCGGCTCCGGACACCGGTGCGCTCCTCGAGCAGGGCTGCTGTCGGCTGCCACCACCACTGCCCGTCGCGCACGAGTGCGCCGTGGACGAAGACGACTTCCATCGATGACCTCCGGACATCGTCGGCCGTGTGGCCGACCGTCCCGCCATCCAACGCCACTTCAGCCCCGACCGCCGCCGAGCAGTGCGCGCAGGGCGTCCTCCAACGGCACGGCGACCGATTCGACCTCGGCGGACGCCAGGGGTTCGACGCGCGTCGAGGTCCGCATCATGGTCATGCCGAGCACGACGGACAGGGCGATCTCGGCGCGGACCAGCAGGTCGTCGTCGACCTCGTCCGCGCTCCCGGCTCGCACCGCGCCGGCGAGCCGTTCGGCGTAGCCGCGCAGGGTCTCACGACGGATGCGGTCCACGACCTCGTCTCCGGAGCTCCGGAGCAGGAGCAGCAGCTGCATCGAGTCCTCGTCCGTAGGCGACCGGATGATGTGCCGGATGAGGCCGCCGAGCGCTCGCTCCAGGTCCGAGCCGGAAGGTGCAGCGTCCTGGTCCGGCGCTGCTCGGTCGAGACAGGCGCGGAACAACCCCTCCTTCGATCCGAAGTACCGGTTGATGAGCGCGACGTTCACCCCGGCGTCGGCGGCGATGACCCGCACGGTCGTGGCCCGGTAGCCGTCGAAGGCGAATCGGCGCCGGGCAGCCTGCACGAGGGCCAGGCGAGTGGCGGCGGCGTCCTTGCTCATGGCCCGAGCGTAGCGCCCGCATCGGTGCGGCCGATCGTGATGTAAGCGCCTGTTGACATCGGCGGGAGAACGCGTACCCTCGTCAAGTCAGCAGTTGTTGACATCGACAGCGTCGTCGGCCCCCTTGCCCAGAACACCCCGATCCGACGGAGCACGATGTCCACCGCCACCGCGAGCCCCCGCACGGGCTCGACCCCGACCACCGACCACGGCCGGCGCCCGAACAGCACCGCGATCATCGTCTACCTGTCCCTGGGTGGCCTGTCGTTCGCGGTCCTGCAGTCCCTCGTCGCACCCGCGCTCTCGACGATCGGCACGGACCTCGGCGCCTCGACCAGCGCCGCCAGCTGGGTCCTCACCGCCTACCTGCTCTCCGCGTCGGTGCTCACCCCGATCCTCGGTCGCCTGGGCGACATGGTCGGCAAGCGCAAGGTGCTCATCGTGGTCCTCACGATCCTCCTGGTCGGTGCCGTCCTCGCCGCGCTCGCCCCGAACCTCGGCGTGCTCATCGTCGCCCGAGCACTGCAGGGCGCGGCGGGTGCGGTCATGCCGCTGTCCATCGGCATCGTCCGCGACGAACTGCCGAAGGAGAAGGTGAGCGTCACCATCGGCCTGCTCTCCGCGATCTTCGGCATCGGAGCCGGCGTCGGCATCGTGGCCGCCGGGCCCATCGTCGAGCACCTGTCGTGGCACTGGCTGTTCTGGCTGCCCGCCGTCCTCGTCGTGATCGCCCTGCTCGGTGCCGTGTTCGGCATGCCCGAGTCCCCGGTGCGGAAGCCCGGCCGTCTCGACGTCGCCGGCACCGCCGTCCTCGCCGTGTCGCTCGTCGCGATCCTGCTCGCCGTCAGCGAGGGCCAGACGTGGGGCTGGGGCGACGTCAAGACCGTCGGCCTGCTGATCGTCGGCGCCGTCGCCCTCGTCGCGTTCGTGTTCGTCGAGCTGCGTGTCGCCGAGCCGCTCATCGACGTGCGGCTCTTCGCCGTCCGCGGGGTCTGGACCGCCCACGTCGTCGCGCTCGTCTTCGGCTTCGCGATGTTCGGCACGTTCGTCCTCGTCCCGACGATCCTGCAGCTGCCCACCGCGCTCGGCTACGGCTTCGGCAAGGACGTGACCCAGGCCGGCCTGTTCCTGCTGCCGACCGTGGTCATGATGGTGATCGCCGGTCCGATCGCCGGCATCCTGGTCCGCAAGGTCGGGCCGAAGCCGCCGATGCTCATCGGTGGGATCGCGATCGTCGCCGCGTTCGCCGTCCCGGCCGTCTCACACGCGGCGATCGCCGAGATCGTCGTGTCCGGCATCCTCACCGGCATCGGCATCGGCCTGGCACTGGCCGCCTGCTCGAACGCGATCATCGAGAGCGTCCCGGCGAACCAGACCGGTGAGGCGATCAGCGCGAACACCGTCGTCCGGACGATCGGTTCCAGCGTCGGCACGGCCGTGATCGCGGCCCTCATCACCTCGCACAGCACCCCGCAGGGTCTGCCCACCGACGACGCGTTCACGATCGGCTTCTGGGCGTGCACCGGAGTGGCGGTCCTCGCGGTGGTCGCGGCCCTCGCTGCCCCGTCGATGCGCGCCCGCCGGGCCGCTGCGGTCGCCGCGGGCGTCGACGACTTCGACGAGGTCACGCACTGACCCGCTGAACGGGCCCGGTCGGCGAGACGCCGCCGGTCGCGCGAGACGCCGCCGGGATCGGTGGCGTCTCAGCGACCCGGCGGCGTCTCAGCGACCCGGCGGCGTCTCGGGCTGCCGGCCGAAGAGCGATGCGAGCGTCGCCACGATCGCCATCCGGAGCCGGACGCCGGCGGGCGGGGCCGGCGGCAGGGTCCGGATCGGTGCGGTGAAGGCGAGGTCGTGCAGGTTGTTGCGCTTCGACCCGTCCCAGTTCGCGAAGAGGTACGGCGTGCCGAGCGCCATCAGGCTGCGGACCGGTGCCGGGCGCACGCCCGAGGCGGCGACCGCGTAGCCGGAGTGGCCGGCGGTGATCGCCTGGATGACGGTGTCCGCGTCGGTGACCCCGTTGGCGGTCACCACGGTGGTGATGCCCGTGCGGTCGCGGGCGACGAATTCGATGATGTGTTCAGTCACGAGGAGCTCAGGGTGGCGAGTGTCTGTCTCGGCGCGGGTGAGACGCACGAGGCTTGGCCGGAACCGACGTTGCTTCCGTCGTCGAGGATACGTCGCACCCGTCGGGACGGCGCACGGACGATCCCGATTGCGTACCCGTACCCGTAGCCGTGCCCGTGTCCCGGCCCGCGCCCGTGCCCGCGGCCACCGGCGCCGTGCACGGGTCAGGCGACCCAGACGACGATGCCGTTGTAGCCGTTCAGCAGCGCTGCCACCCCCGCGCGCAGGGCGCGGCCGGCACGCTCGTCCGTGAACGTGGACGGGTCGTGGTGACTCGAGGTGCCGAGCCCTTCGCCGCGGAAACCGGCGCCGGTCCAGTCCGCCGCCGTCACGTTCGCCGTCGGTTCGGCGATCTCGGCACCGAGGACGAGGAACTGCTGGTGCAGCGCGGACGGCGAGATCGCGGCGATCGGGTCGACCAGCTCGTCGCCGACGCTGATCACCAGGTCGGTGCGCTTGCCGATGGCCGCGGCGACGGACGGCAGCCGGTCCTCGGCGGTGTCCGCGACGACCGGGACGACCGTGACGTCCTCGGACCGGGCCCACGAGCGGACGGCGTCGACGAGGGTCTCGGTCTGTGCGTCCGGCTTCCCCGGGGACAGCAGGACCACCCGGTACCCGGACGGTGGCGCCACGTCGTCCCACGAGTGCGGTGCGGGGCTGACGGTGGCCTCCGGCGCGGGCGGCGAGTCCGGGTCGACGAAGCCCGGGCCGAGCGCGCCGGTCCCGCGGACCGGGGTGGGCGCGTCGGTCGGCACCGCCGTGGTGGCGGCGCCGGTCCGGAGGCCCGTCGCCTGCTCGGCGTCGCCGCTCCGGCCTGTCTGCTCCGCCCCGGTCGAGCAGCCGGCGACGAGGACCGAGCCGGTCGCCACCAGGGCAGCGGCGGCGAGGACGGTGGTGGCACGACGAGTCAGACGGATCACGAGACGCCATGCAAGCACAGCCGGAGGCCGCGACGGACCGGTGGGAGCCGCTGTCCAGAGCCCGTCCAGCCGTTCGTAACCCGTTGTTCGCCTGCGCGTCGATCTCGGCCGCGATGGTCAGGCCGGTGATGCACCGAACCACCCGTCCCGCTCGCAGCGGGCTCCACCTCCTCCCCGCACCCGTCCGCCCCCGGCCGCTCCTCCCGCGGCCCGTCCTCCCCCGGATCGTCGCGCGGCTGGTCGCCGTCCTCGTGCTCCTCGGCACGGTCGTCGTGAGCCTGTTGACAGGAGTGTCCGCGGCGAGCGCCCACGGCTTCAGCTCCGTCGTCTACGCGGACGTCAGCGGGAAGGGGTCCGACGTCGTGCGGGCCCGACTGGGGCTGGAGTACGACCTCATGCTCGTGTCCGTGGCGACGAGCGAGCACGACGACGAGCTGTACCGACAGGGCCAGGCCGCGTGGGACGACGGTGACGACCCCGGCATGGTCAGGGCGGCGGAGGCGCACCACGACGCGATCAGCGAGTACCTGTTCGACCGGTTCTCGGTGACCTCCGGCGGGCGGGCGTGCACCGGCACGCTCCACGACACCATGGAGGTCGACGTGCAGGACGAGGTCCCCTACGCCGAAGTCGTCGCGGACTTCGCCTGCCCGACACCGGGACGCACCGACCCGGGGCACGTGGTGGAGTCGACGCTCTTCCCGGACAGCGAGACGTTCGTGCGGGACACGAAGACGATCGTCACGTACGACGTCGACGGCAAGCAGGGCACAGCCACCCTCGACGCATCCCAGCCGACGTTCTCGACCGAGCAGTCGGCGGGGCAGCGGTTCTGGGAGTTCTTCACCCTCGGGGCGGAGCACCTGCTGACCGGGATCGACCACATCCTGTTCCTCATCGCGTTGATCGCCGGCTCCCGACGGCTGCGCGAGGTCGTGTACACGGCGTCGGCATTCACGATCGCGCACTCGATCACGTTCATCCTGGCGGCGCTCGGCGTCGTCAGTCCGCCGTCGATCGTGGTCGAGCCGCTCATCGCCCTCTCGATCGCCGCGGTGGCCGGCTGGTACCTCTGGCGGTTGGCGACCCGGCGGTCGCAGGCTGACGCGCTCGTCCTGACCGACCGGGGACGGTTCGCGCTGGACCGCTCCGGGTGGTCCCGTCTGGCCGTGGTGTTCGCGTTCGGGCTCATCCACGGTCTCGGGTTCGCCGGAGCGCTGGGCATCCACGAGGCGTTCTCGTGGCAGCTGCTCGTGTCGCTCCTCGTCTTCAACGTCGGCATCGAGGCGGTCCAACTGGCGATCATCGTGATCGTGTTCCCGCCGCTGTCCCTGCTCCGCCGGAAGGCCCACCGGGTCTCGCTCTGGGTCACCGGCGCCGTGACGGCCGGGGTGTTCGTGATGGGGATGATCTGGTTCGTCCAACGGCTCGTCGAGGGCTGACGACGCCTGGGTCACTTACCACCTGCGGGCCGGAACCCGTATGGACACACAGCGTTCACCCACGATCTACGAAGGCGATGCAGAGTCTGTCTGCTGCACCATCCCTGTCACTGAGAACGGAAACACATGAGTCTCCTGTCCGGCGCCCCCTCCCGGCGCAGAACCACCACCCTCCGCTTCGGCGGGGCCGTCATCGGCGCCGCCCTCATCGCGGGCGCCTGCCTCGTCGGCACCGGCTCCGCGAGCGCGGCGACCGCCACCCCGACGACGAACATCTCGTCCGGTGGCCCGATCCACATCCTGCTCGGCGTCGGCGCGACCGAGAGCCAGCGCATCGCCTCGTGGTACTTCCCGGCGAACGTGAACCAGTCGGTCGAGATCCAGAAGACCGACACGATGACCGGCGGCGTCTTCACCGACGCGAAGAAGACGATCGCCGCGCAGAAGTCCGCGAACACCGCGGCCGACACCAGCACCACCGACAGCAGCACGAAGGCGATCCCGGGCATCACCAACGAGGCCGGCTACGTCAACGCGCACGCGGTCATCGACGGCCTCGAGCCGAACACGACGTACACCTACCACGTCGGTGCCGCGGACGGTTCGGCCTGGTCGACGTCCTACACCTTCACGACGAAGAGCTTCAGCGGCGACTTCGACTTCCTGTTCTTCGGTGACCCGCAGATCGGGTCGTCGGGCTTCGTCGACGACGACGGTGCCGGCTGGGCCGACACCCTGAAGTACGCCACCACGAAGGAGAAGGACGCCGAGCTCCTGGTCTCCGGTGGCGACCAGGTCGAGAACGCCAACAACGAGTACCAGTGGGGTGCGTTCGCCGACAGCAGCGACGTCCTCAAGCGCTACCCGTGGGCCTCGACCATCGGCAACCACGACGTCGGTGGCAAGTCGTACGAGCAGCACAACCAGCTGCCGAACTCGCTCAAGGTCCCGGACTTCTACCCGGGTGGCAACACCACCACGAACTCGGGTGGCGACTACTGGTACATGTACAAGGGCGTCCTGTTCATCGACATCAACTCGAACGCCTACGCGGGCGGCTCGGACGCAGCGCACGTCAACTACGTGCGCGACGTGATCACCCGTCACGGCGACGACGCGAAGTGGACCGCGCTGGTCTACCACCACTCGATCTACTCGCCGGCCGACCACGCGAACGACAAGGACAACCAGCAGCGCCGGTTCGACTTCACGCGCGCGTTCTCGGACATGGGTGTCGACCTCGTCCTGCAGGGTCACGACCACTCGTACTCGCGCAGCTACGCGATCAAGAACGGCAAGAAGGCCAACCCCGCCGAGCAGCCGGGCGCTGACGAGGTCTTCGCCGGCCCCGGTGGCGTCATCTACCTGACCGCCAACTCCGCGTCGGGCTCGAAGTACTACGACCTGACCACCCCGGACCCGACGCAGGGCGGCTACGGAGCCGACCCGCTCGACCCGACCGGTCAGCGCCACTTCGCCAACTCGGTGGAGAACCAGGAGCACGTCCGCACCTACGTCAAGGTCGGCGTCACGGACGACAACCTCGCCGTCACGACCGTCCGTGCCAGCGACTGCACCACGCTGAACTCGGCCGTCCAGCACGGCAAGGTCGACAGCTGCGGCGTCACCCTCAAGCCGACGGCCTCGGCCGACCCGGCAGCGATCGGCTCGACCGTCGACCAGTTCACGCTCGACGCCGCCCTGCCGGCGACGACCACCACGCTGAAGGCCTCGGCCACGAAGCAGTCCTACGGCACGGCCAAGCCGGTCACCCTCACCGCCACGATCGGCGGCGGCCTCGGTGACAAGAGCGGCACGGTCACCTTCACGGAGGCGGGCAAGACGCTCGGCACCGCACCGGTGACGAAGAACACGGCGACGTTCACGCTGCCGAAGACCACCTCGGTCGGCAAGCACAGCATCACCGCGTCCTTCACGAGCACCTCTGCCTACTCGGGCCAGGACACGGCGGCCACCACGGCGGTCGTGGTCACGGTCGCGAAGGCCACCTCGGCGTCGTCCATGACCTACGCCAAGGGCAAGGCCGTCGTCCGGGTCACCTCGCCCGGCAACACGGTGAACGGCGAAGCGAAGATCTACGACGGCAAGAAGCACATCAAGACCGTCAAGGTCTCCGGCGACACCGCCGCGACCCGCTTCGCCCTGAAGCGCGGCACGCACAAGCTGACGGTCGTCTTCAGCGGCACCGGCACGATCGCCGGCAGCACCAGCCCGGTCCTCTCGGTCCGGGTGCGCTGACCTCCGGTCAGGCAGAGTGAGGGCCCCGCGGCTTCGGCTGCGGGGCCCTCACCCGTTGCCGGGCCCTCACCCGTTGCCGGGCCGCCGGCACAGCGACCGCGTCGCGTCCCCCTCCGCGTCCGCTCGGCGTCAGGCGTTCTGCCAGACCCGCAACCAGTCGACGGTCATCTGCTGCGGGAACCGGGTCGACGAGTCCGGGGAACCCGGCCATCCCCCGCCGACCGCGAGGTTCAGCACCACGAAGAACGGCTTGTCGAACACCCACCGGTCGCCACCCAGGTCCGCCGGCGTGACGGTGCGGTACGTCGCGCCGTCGAGCGTCCAGCTGATCGACCCCGGTCGCCAGTCCACCCCGTAGACGTGGAAGTCGTCGGCGAAGGCGCCGGTCGGCAGCGTCGCCGTGCCGCTGATGCCCTCCGTGCCCGAGTACCCCGGGCCGTGCACGGTGCCGTGGACCGCTGCGGGCTCACGACCGATGTTCTCCATCACGTCGATCTCGCCGCACGCCGGCCAACCCACCTGCGGCAGGTCCGCGCCGAGCATCCAGAACGCCGGCCAGATCCCCTGTCCGCGCGGGATCCTGATGCGCGCCTCGATCCGCCCGTACTGGGCGGTGTACGTGCCCTGCGAGGTGAGCCGCGCAGACGTGTACGACCCGTCGGCCTCGCGCCGCGCGGTGATCACGAGGTTCCCGCTGCCGTCGAGCGCGGAGTTCCGCCGCGAGTCCGTGTAGACCTCGAGCTCGCCGTTGCCCCAGCCGCCGCCACCCAGGTCGTACCGCCAGATCCCGGGGTTCGGGGCGCTGCCGGCGGGTCCGTCGAACTCGTCGGCGGCCAGGAGGGTCGGGCTGGTCGCTGCGCTCGCTGCATCCGGACGGAGACCGGACGCTCCGGCCGTCCCGACGGCCGCGGCAGCTCCGAGACCGAGCGTCAGCAGGCGACGGCGGTCGAT
Source organism: Curtobacterium sp. MCPF17_047 (assembly GCF_003234045.1). Taxonomy (NCBI): domain Bacteria; kingdom Bacillati; phylum Actinomycetota; class Actinomycetes; order Micrococcales; family Microbacteriaceae; genus Curtobacterium; species Curtobacterium sp. MCPF17_047. The sequence continues at coordinate 88,578 of NZ_QKSF01000010.1, forward strand.
CCCGCCGGACCCGTCGTCCGGGTGGTCGGTCTGCTGCTGGTCGTCTCGCTGCACGGTTCCTCCATCGCGTGCGACGGTTCCGCACGGAGGGACAGGTTCACCTGTCGCCGTCCGCGGCGCCAGTCCCCCGTCCGGGCGCACCGCGTCGAGCGGCCAGGACCGCACCCCGGACGGACGGGAGGCCCGTGGCGGATCCGCCACGGGCCTCCCGTCCGTCGACCGGCCACCACCGCGACCAGCGACCGCAGTGCGGGTCACGGTCAGGCGTGCCCTGCCGACGCCTCGGCGGTCTCCTCGAGCACCTCGGCGGGTGCGTGCGTCGAGCGGGTGCGGACGAAGACGGCGGCGAGGACCGCCACCACGACCGCGACCACCCCGGCCACGACGAAGGCGGTGTGCATGCCGCCGAGGAACGCGTCCCGGGCGACGGCCGACGCCGCAGCGCCCAGCCCGTCCGGCACGATCCCCTGGACCAGGCCCTGACGAGCGGCGGTTCCGAGTCCGAGGCCCGTCGTGCCGGAGAGCACCCCGGCGCTGACGACCGCGGACAGGACCGACGTGCCGAGTGCGCCGCCGAGCTGCAGTGCGGTCGCCTGGAACCCGCCCGCGACACCGGCGAGCTGGACCGGGGCCCCGCCGACCACGGCCTCCGCGCCGGCGGTCATCGTGAAGCCCGCACCCAGGGCGAAGACCACGAACGGGATCGCCATGCCGATGTACGGCGAGTCCTGGGTGGTGCCGGTGAGCAGGAACAGGGCGACGCCGACCATGAGCAGGCCGATGGTCAGGGTGCGGCGGATGCCGAGCCTGGCGACCAGGGCGGCCCCGATCGGCGACGCGATGATCGAGACGCCGCTCAGCGGGAGCTGCATGAGCCCCGCCTGCAGACCGGTCACCCCGCGCAGGTTGAGCATGTAGAGGGAGAGGAAGAACGTCACGCCGAGCATCGCGAAGAAGTTCGCCCCGACGGCCAGGCCACCGATCGACAGGGACGACGACCGGAAGAGCGACATCGGCAGCAGCGGGTCGGTGACGCGCAGTTCGACGACGACGAACACCACCAGGAGCGCGACGCCGGCGAGCAGCACGCCGAGGGTGAGCGGGCTCGTCCAGCCCCACGACTCGGACTGGACGACGGCGAGCACGATGCCGAAGAGGCCCAGGGCGAGCAGCACCACGCCGGGCACGTCGAAGCGTCCGCGGTGCGGGGCGGTGGACTCGCGCAGGACGAGGCCGCCGAAGACCAGGCCGACGACGGCGATCGGGGCGTTCACGAAGAACACCGACTCCCAGCCGAGCGTGGCCACGAGGACCCCGGCGACGATCGGTCCGGCGGCGATGGCGACCGAGGACGCACCACCCCAGACCCCGACGGCGACGCCGAACTTCTCCTTCGGGAAGGTCGCACGGAGCAACGCCAGGGTCTGCGGCATGAGCAGTGCGGCGCTGAGGCCCTGCACGGCGCGGAACACGATGACGCCGGTGGCGGTGCCGACCAGGCCGATCGCGACCGAGGACAGCGCGAACGCGACGACCCCGATGAGGTACATCCGACGACGGCCGAAGCGGTCCCCGAGCTTGCCACCGAGGATCAGGAACACGGCCAGGGCCAGCAGGTAGGCGTTGGTGATCCACTGCAGCTGCGTGAAGGTGGTGCCGAGGTCGGCGGCGATCGCGGGGTTCGCGATCGAGACGACGGTGGCGTCGAGGCCGACCATGAACAGGCCGAAGCACACGGCGACGAGGGTGGCGATCGGGTTGCCGCGCAGGGTGCGGCGGGTTCCGGGCGTTGTTGTGCCCATGGGGAGCTCCTTCGGACGACACGGATCGTGCTCCGACGGCTGGGCCGTGCGGCGAGGGGCACGAGGGGTGCGAACCGAAGGACGCGGGGGTGGCACCGACTCCAGCGGTACACGAGCCGTCCGTCGACCTCACGCGACAGGCAGCCCCCTTGGTTCTGAAACCATAACGATACCAGACGTGTCGCCGATCCCGGCGTCGGCCGCCGGGTCGATCTCGGCCCACAGTGCGTCGAGCGACAAGCCGAGGACCCCGGCGAGCGCCGCCACCGTCGAGAACGCGGGCGTGGCGATGCGGCCGGTCTCGATCTTCCGCAGCGTCTCGGGCGACAGCCCGGCGGCGAGCGCGACGTCGAGCATCGACCGGTCGCCCCGCGCCGATCGGAGCACTCGGCCCAGCCGGAGGCCGCGTTCGAGGTCGAGCGGCGTGAGCGGGAGTCGGACCATGATCTGATAGTAATACCGGTACAACTATCCCGACGGAGGAAGCGCCGCATGATCGAGATCCTCACCCCGGCCGAACTGCCCCGGGCGCGTGCCGCGGGCACGCTCGTCGCCGACATCCTGCACGCGCTCCGCACCCGGGCGACGATCGGCACCAACCTGCTCGACCTCGACCGCTGGGCGGCCGAGATGATCCGCGCGGCCGGGGCGACCTCCTGCTACGTCGACTACGCGCCCTCGTTCGGACGCGGCCCGTTCGGCCACCACATCTGCACCGCCGTGAACGACGCCGTCCTGCACGGGCTGCCACACGACCGCGTGCTGGCCGACGGGGACCTGCTCACCCTCGACCTGGCCGTCGTGCACCACGGGTACGCGGCGGACTCGGCGATCAGCTTCATCGTCGGGCCGAGCCGGCCGGCCGAGAGCGTCGCACTCATCGAGACGACCGAGCGTGCCCTCGCCGCCGGCATCGCAGCAGCCCGGCCGGGAGCACGGCTCGGTGACCTGTCGCACGCGATCGGCACGGTGCTCAGCGCGGCCGGCTACCCGATCAACCTGGAGTTCGGCGGCCACGGCATCGGGTCGACGATGCACCAGGACCCGCACGTGGCGAACGACGGACGCCCGGGCCGCGGGTACGCCCTGCGGCCGGGGCTCCTCCTGGCGCTCGAGCCGTGGGTGATGGTCGACACCGACGAGCTCGTCACCGATCCGGACGGGTGGACGCTCCGCAGCGCGACCGGCTGCCGGACCGCACACAGCGAGCACACCATCGCGGTCACCGAGGACGGGGCCGAGGTGCTCACGCTGCCGTCCGGCTCGGTCGCCGGGTAACCTCAGGATGTCTCCGGGTGACTTCGGGGGCGTCGGGCGGCCGAGGGGGCCGTCCACACGAGGGGGATCACCGATGCGCACCACCACCATGTCCGTCGCCGCGGCCGCGGTCGTCATGGCCCTGACGCTGGCGGGCTGCTCCGGCGGGGACGACTCCGCCGGCGATGCGGGGACGCGGACCTCGACACCCGTCACGAGCGCCCCCGCGGCGAGCGCGACGCCCACCGCGTCCTCGTCGTCGGGTACCAGCGCCGCCGCGCACACCGACGCCGAACTGACGAGCGTCTTCCAGCGCATCCAGTTCAAGCCCGCCGAGTTCAGCTCGACGGACGCGATGCTCGACTCCGTCTACCCGGGGCTGACGGTCTCCGACGCCAGCTGCCTCGCCCCGTTCGGTGTCGGCTGGGAGAAGTCGGACGACGCCGGAGCGGTGGTGTTCGGCACGAGCAACGACCGGTCGATGACCGCCGTGGTCGCCAGCACGGGTGACTCCGCCGCCGCGACGACACTGGTCGGTGACGCCCGCGACGCGCTGAGCCGGTGCGCGGACGGCACGGCGCTGTTCTCGATGCAGGGCAAGCCGGTCGAGACCACGGTCGAGACGACGAAGCCGACCCTCACCGGCACCGACGAAGCGCTCGGCTGGCGGGTGCGCGGCACGGTCGGTGGGAACCCGTTCACGCTCGTGGGGCTCACCGCGCGGGTCGATGGCGACGTCGTCGCGCTGGTCGGGTGGGACCAGGCGTCGAACACGACGAACGTGCCGCTCGCGACGCAGATGTTCGTCGACGCGCTGTAGTCGGTTCGACGCCCTGGAGTCGGACCGGCGCGCTGGCACCGCCGGACGGGAGGCGCGCGGCGGCCCGGCCACGGGCCTCCCGTCCGGCAGGCGGCCCGCTCCGGCGGGGCGGCCCGCTCCGCCGGACCGCTACGGCCGGGTCAGGCCGGCGATGCCCCGTCGAGCTGCTCGACCATCTCGATCTCGGACCGCGTCGGGTCGAGCCCGTAGGGCTCGGTGTGCCCGGTGCGCACGAAGCCGCGGCGCTCGTAGAAGGCGAGGGCTCGGGGGTTGTCCTCGTGCACGTGCAGCCGCAGGGTCGTCCCGTGTCCGGCAGCCCAGCGTTCCACGGCGTCCAGGAGCGCGTCGGCCACGCCCGCGTCCCGACCACGGTGCCCGGGTGCGACGTACACGCCGACCAGCAGTGGGCCGGTCGTCGCGTCGGGGACGTAGCCGTTCATCATGCCGACCCACTCCCCCGAGGCGTCGATCGCGACGAGCGAGGTGCTGCCCGGAGCCTGGCCGCGTCGACCCCGCGAGCGCCACTCGTCCTCGTCGTACTGCTCGGCGTCCGCGCGGTGCTCGCCGTACGCGATCGGCGTGTCCTCGAGCATCGCGAGGCGGAGGGCACGGACCTCCCGCCAGTCGTCCTCGGTCGTGGTCCGGATCGTCAGCTCGTCCATCTCCCGACCCTACGGCGAAGCCAGCGCCCGGCGGCGAAGCCGACCCCCGGACGGTGACACGGTCGACGGCGCGCGCTAGGTTGTTGAACAATCCCGACAGGAGGTCCGCATGCCCACGATCGACCTGAACAGCGACCTCGGTGAGGGCTTCGGTGCCTGGACCGCGGGTGACGACCGCGCGATGCTCGACGTGGTGTCCAGCGCGAACATCGCGTGCGGTGCCCACGCCGGCGACCCGACGATCATGCTCGACACCTGCCGGGCCGCGGCGGAGCGCGGTGTCGCGATCGGGGCGCACGTGGCCTACCGGGACCTCGCGGGCTTCGGCCGACGGCCGGTGCACGTCACCCCGGACGAGCTGTACGCCGACGTCGTCCACCAACTCGGTGCGCTGACCGCTGCCGCGCACGTCGCCGGCTCGCGCGTCACCTACGTCAAGCCGCACGGCGCCCTCTACAACACCGCCTGCGCCGACCCGGTGCCGGCGGAGGCGGTCGTCCGTGCAGTGGCGGACGTCGAGCCGTCGCTGGCGGTCCTGGCCCTGCCCGGGTCGGAGCTGCTCCTCGCGGCGGAACGGCACGGGCTGCGCGCGGTGAGCGAGTCGTTCGCCGACCGCGCCTACGAACCCGACGGGTCCCTGGTGTCGCGCAGCCGTCCGGGTTCGGTGCTCCACGACCCGGACGAGGTCGCGGCCCGCTTGCTCCGGATGGTGACGGAGGGCGTCGCCACCGCGGTCGACGGCACCGACATCAGCGTCCGTGCCGAGTCGGTCTGCGTGCACGGTGACTCCCCCGACGCGGTCGCGATGGCCCGGGCGATCCGCGCGCTGCTGACCGAGCACGGCATCGGCACCACGGCGTTCGCGTCGGCGTCGGCGTCGGCGTCAGCATGAGCCTCGACCTCCGCTCCGCCGGCGCCTCGGCGGTACTGGCGACGTTCGGCTCCCTGGCCGAGGTCGTGGCGTTCCGCGCCGGGCTGGCGGGCGCGGGACTGGCCGGCACAGGGGCCGACGCGACGCCCGGTGCCGGTGTCACCGAGGTCGTCTCCGGCGCACGGACGCTCCTGTTCCGGTTCGACCCCGACGTGACCGACGCCGGACGGGTCCGCTCCCTGCTGTCCGAGGTCCGGCCCTCCCGTCCCGCCGACGACGGCCGGGAACACGCACCCGTCGTCGTGCCGGTCACCTACGACGGCGCGGACCTCGACGCCGTCGGTGCCCTGACCGGCATGTCCCGCGAGGACCTCGTCGCCTGGCACACCGGGCAGGTCTGGACCAGCGCATTCTGCGGCTTCGCCCCGGGTTTCAGCTACCTGACCGGTACCGCGGCGTCGCTCGAGCTGCCCCGCCGGGACACCTCGCGTACCGCGGTCCCGAGCGGCGCCGTCGCCCTGGCCGGCGAGTTCAGCGCCGTGTACCCGCGGACCTCGCCCGGCGGCTGGCAGTTGATCGGGCGGACCGAGGTGCCGATGTGGTCGCTGGACCGCACCCCGCCCGCGCTCGCCCCGGCCGGCGTCCGTCTGCGCTTCGTCGACGCCCAGGCACGCTCGTGAGCACCCTGACCGTCGTGCAGGTCGGGTACGGCGTGACGACGCAGGACCTCGGCCGTCCCGGGCTCAGCGACATGGGGCTCGGTGCCGCCGGTGCCGCGGACCGCGGATCGGCCGCGCTGGCGAACCGGATGGTCGGCAACCATCCGGACGCGGCCGTCCTGGAGGCCCTCCTCGGCTCCGTCACAGTCCGCACCGACGCGTACACGGTCGCCGCCGTCACCGGTGCCCCGTGCCCGGTGTCGGTCGAACGGGCCGACGGCCGGGTGCGCGGCGCCGCCGCGTACGAGGTGCTGCTGCTCGAGCCGGGCGACACCCTGCGGGTCGGGCTGGCCGAGGACCGACTCCGTGCCTACGTCGCGGTCCGCGGAGGCATCGCCGTCGAGCAGGTGCTCGGCAGTCGGTCGTGGGACTCGCTCGCGCAGCTCGGTCCGGCGCCGCTGTCGGTCGGGGACGTCCTGCCGGTCATGCCCGCGTCGGACGGTGCCTGGCCGGTCGTCGACGCGGTGCCGCCGCCGCTCCTGCCGTGGCCCGGGGACCCGGTGGTCCTCGACGTGGTGCCCGGACCCCGCGACGACTGGTTCACCCCGGGGTGGCGGACGACCCTGACCGGCCAGGAGTTCCACGTCAGCCCGGACAGCGACCGGGTCGGGGTCCGCACCACCGCGGCCACTCCGCTGCTCCGCGCGGTCACCCGTGAGCTCCCCAGCGAGGGTGTCGAGACCGGGTCACTGCAGGTCCCGCCGGCCGGGTTCCCGGTGCTGTTCCTGGCGGACCACCCGGTCACCGGCGGGTACCCGGTCGTGGCCGTCCTCACACCGGAGTCGGTCGACCGTGCCGCACAGCTCCGCCCGGGCGACACCCTGCGCTTCCGCACCGCCCGCTGAGCGTCGCACTCGGAACAACGACCCGTCGGCGGTGGTTGGCGTCACCGGACTCCGTCAGCGGACGGCGGTCCGACGACGAAAGGTGCACACCATGACGATGACCGTCTTCCTCGAGGTCCAGATCCGTGACGACGTCGCCGCAGACACGGTCGAGGCCGCGATCCGCGAGACCCTCGCCCAGACCGCAGCCCGCCAGGGCAACGAGTCGCTCGAGGTCCTGGTCGACGACGAGGACCCGACGCGCATGGTCGTGGTCGAGCGCTGGACCACCACCGAGGACCACGACGCCTACGTCGCCTGGCGTGCCACCCCCGAGGGCGCCGCGGAAGCGCTCGGCGCCGTCCTCGCCGCCCCGCCGGTCACGAAGACCTTCGCCCGCACGATCCCCCTCGCCTAGCCCCGCAAAACGCAACGTCGGCGGCGCTGCGCAGCGGAATACCGCTGCGAGGAACCGCCGACGTTGCGTTTTGCGGGGCTCAGCGGGCCGCGTGCTCGCGCGCCTCCATGGCGTCCCAGGCGAAGCTCGCCAGCCAGTGGGTGGAGTAGTACTCCTCGCCGACGCTCGCGGCGAGACCCGAGGCGAGCAGCCGGTCGGCCGCGCCGTCCAGCAGGTCCGCGAGCGCGGTGTCCTCGGCCCCGGCGGAGCGCAGGGCGTCCGCGATGCGCCGCGCTGAACCGGCCCGGGACAGGTCGAGCCCGAAGAGGTGCACCTGCTGTGGGTCGTTCTCGTCGCGGACGGTCGTCGACGTGAGGATCGCGTCCCCGGCGGAGACCTGGGCGAAGAACCTCCGCGCCCAGGGACCGAACTCGGCCGTCGGCAGCACCGCCCGCATCAGGTCCGCCTCGGCCAGCCCGGCGGACAGGAAGTCGTGCCCGCTCCGCTCCCACGCGAAGGGCCATCCGGCGTCGTCGCCGAACCACGCACGGGCAGCGCGCTCGACGGTCGCGGCGAGGTCGTGCCGCCCGAGCGACCGGGCACCGTCGAGCACGAGCAGCAGCCCGAACGCCGAGTTCGAGTGCACCCCGTGCCGGACCGGGTGCGCGGCGCCGTCGACCCACCGGGTGACGAGGTCCTCGAGCACCTCGACGACCGGAGCGAAGCCGGGGGTGAGCGCGCGGATCGCGGGCACCTCGGAGGCGGACACCTCGGCAGCCAGGCGCATCAACCACGCCCAGCCGTACGGGCGCTCGTAATGCGGGGTCTCGCGGAGGTACGCGGCCTCGGTGGCCAGGTGCTCCGTCGACAGGTGGGCCTGCAGGACCGAGGTGATCCGGGCCTCCAGGTCGGCCGGCACCCCGTACGCGACCAGGCGGGTCGCGAGCCAGTGCATGTGCACCGACGAGTGCCAGTCGTAGGACGTGGCGAAGGCGGGGTGCAGTTCGACCGGCAGCGCACAGTCGTCCGGGCCCGACGTCGTGTGGTGCGCGGCGTACGGGTACTCGCGCGTGACGTTGTCGAGGGCGACGGCGGCGAAGCCCGCAGCCCAGGCCGAACGCCCGAGGTCCGTCGGTTCGCGGTCAGAATGCGACAAGGTACATCACTCCCATGTTGACGACGAGCAGGATCCCGGCGGTCGGGATCTGCGCCTTGATCGGCCCGTACTTGTCCCGCATCTCGAGCAGGGCAGCGGGCACGAGGTTGAAGTTCGCGGCCATCGGGGTCACCAGCGTGCCGCAGAAGCCGGCCAGCATGCCGATCGCGAAGATCGGAGCCGGGTTGCCGTCGAAGCCCTGCACGAGCACCGGCCAGCCGATCGCCGCGGTCATGATCGGGAAGGCGGCGAACGCATTGCCCATGATCACCGTGAACAGGGCCATGCCGAGGCAGTAGACGATCACCGCGGCGAACAGCGACCCGTCCGGCAAGACCGCCTTGATGATCGTCCCGACGGCCGAACCGACGCCGGCCTGGGTGAAGACGATGCCGAGCGTGGAGAGCATCTGCGGCAGGAGCGCCGCCCAGCCGATCGCCTGCAGCAGCCGGGCACCTTCGCGGACGGGGGTGTCGAGCCGTGGCGGGCGGAGCACGAGCACCGCGACGACGACGGCGAGCACCGATCCGATGCCGAGCCCGGTCAGGGTCGCGCTCCCCTCGGCGAGGAGCGGCTCCCCACCGATCCGGACGAGCGGGCCGAGGGTCGCGACGAGCACCGCGACGACGGGGATCACCAGCGCGGGGATGAAGAGCCGGTTGCCGAACCGTTGCGCGAAGCCCGCGCGCTCGTCCGGGCTCGTCGTGGCGAGGACGCTCGTGCTGGAGCTCGGCCGGGTGGTGACCGCGGTCGGTTCGGCCGGCCCGGTCGCCGCGCCGACTCCGGCACCGGGGACGCTCGCGACACGGGTGCGGCTCGTGGTCCCGGTGAACCCGAGTCCGGCGAGCGCCACCATCACCAGGACGGCGATCCCGAGCGCCCATGCGGGGATCGCACCGGACACCACGAAGGTGCCGGCGAAGAAGGAGAGCCCGAGGATGCCCCAGAACGCCGCGTTGCCGAGACGCTTGGCGTGCGTGCGGTCGGTGACGATGAACACGGACACGGCGATGAAGAACGCGCCGATGAGCCAGTAGAGCCATTCGCTGGTGATCATGCTGCGACCCCCTGGGCCTGGTGGAGGTCGGCCGCCATCTTGTCGAGCCTGCGGTCGAGCAGCAGCAGCCGGGTGCCGTGCACGAGCAGTGCGGCGATGCCGGTGGGGATCGCCCACAGCGCCAGGTCGATCGGCTCGAGGGCGAGCCCGTAGGTGGTGTCGACGAAGGTCGTGATGAGCAGGATCGACCCGACCGCGACGAAGACGTCCTCGCCGAAGAACACCCCGACGGTGTCCGACGAGGCCGAGAAGCCCTTGATCTTCTCGCGCATCCGCTCGTCGATCCGGCCGTACTTCTTGGTCGCGGCTCCCTCGGCCATCGGGTGCACGAGCGGGCGGACGGTCTGCGCCGGGCCACCGATGCTCGTCAGGCCGACCGCGGCGGTGATCTGTCGCACGGCCAGGTACCCGGCGAGGATGCGCCCGGTCGTGAGCTTGTCGAGCTTCGCGATGAGGCGCTTCGCCTGGTCCTGCAGGCCGTAGCGCTCGATGAGGCCGATGACCGGCAGCACGAGCGCGAAGGTCGTGACGCTGCGGCTGGACGCGAAGCCGCTGCCGAACGCGGTGAGGATGCCGACGGGGTCGATCCCGCCGATGGCTGCGGTGACGATGCCCGCCACGGTGACGACGAGCAGCGCGTTGACGCGCAACGCGAAGCCGATGATCACGACGGCGACGCCGATGAGGACGAACATGCGGGACAGTCTGGCCCGCATTGTTCAACAATCTCAAGACCCTGCCGTGATCTGTAACACGGCGGTCACACGGGCCGCGCTGTCGGGCTCTGCGAGGATCGGCACATGACCCGAACCGTCAGCGGCGCAGAGTCCACCGCGGCACGCCTGCGGTCCTCGATCGCGGACGGCGCCTTCATGCCGGGCACGCAGCTGTCCGAGGAGCGCCTGAGCGACCAGCTGGGCGTCTCACGGAACACCCTGCGCGAGGCCTTCCGGCTGCTCGCCCGGGACCGACTCGTCGAGCACGTCTTCAACCGCGGGGTCTTCGTGCGGCGGCTGTCGGCGGCGGACGTCACCGACCTCTACGCCGCTCGTCGGGTGCTCGAAGAAGCCGGCATCCACGCCTGCACGCCGGATTCACCCGCCGTCGCCGCTGCTGCAGCCGCCGTCGCGGAGGCCCGGACGGCCGCAGCAGCGCACGACTGGCGAGCGGTGGGCAGCGCGGACATCCGCTTCCACGCCGAACTCGTCCGAGCCGTCCCGAGCACGCGGCTGCACGGCCTGATGGACTCCCTGCTCGCCGAGATGCGACTCGCGTTCCTCACGACGGACGACCCGGGGGCGTTCCACGGCGGGTTCGTCGAGCGCAACGACGCCATCGTCGCAGCGCTCCGCTCCGGGGACCGGGACGGCGCCTCGGCACTGCTCGCCGACTACCTCGACGACGCGGAGCGGATCCTGCGGGCGGCAGCCACCCCGTCCTGACGGAGCCACGGCCGGGAGGCGCGGCAAGCGCCCCGCCCGTCCGTCCCGCACTCCTCCGTCGAGCAGCGCAGGCTCACTCCGCCGTCGGCGGTTCCGTCTGGTCGTCGCCCTCGGTGAGGTCCGCCCGGGTGTCCGCGTGGATGACGGTGTCGTGCCCGAACGTCCGGGCGGCGGCGCGGAGCCGGGCGACGAACTCGTCGTTCTCGAGCTCGAGTTCGTCCTCTTCGGCGTCCTCCACCACGACTTCGCTCGTCGGGCCGATGAGGATCTTCGTGGTCGTCATCGTGCCGTCGTCGGCGACTGCGGGCACTGCCACGGTGTCGGCCCGGTCCCCGCCGGAGAGCGCTGCCGCGTACTCGATGACGGCGTCCGCGACGTCGTCGCTCGTGAGGATCGCGGTGTTGTCGTATCGGATGGTCTTCATCGGTGCTGTTCCCCTTCCGCCCTTCATCCTGGCCCTCGCCTCCAACGAAGGGCTCAGTTGCTCCGAGAACCGCGAATCGTTCCGGTGCCGGCCGTCGCACCGCCGGACGGGAGGCACGTGTGGACCCGTCCCCCGCCTCCCGTCCGCCTGCTGAGGACCCCCACAGGCCCGGAGGGGCGGTCCTGCCCGAGGCCGGGCGCGGCCCTATCCTTCGACCGTGCCCACTGATGCGCGTCACTGGTTCCTCACCCGCGACGAACGCGGCAACACCGCGACCGAGGTGCACGCCGGCACCGATGACGGCCCCGCGTGGTCCGACGGCAACCTCGTCCGCCCCCTGGTGCACGGGGCACCGTACTTCGCGCGGATCGAGGCGGAGCTGTCGGCGCTGCAGCCCGGCGACCGTGTCTGGTTCACCGACTGGCGCGGCGACGCCGACGAGCGCCTGCTGCCGGACGGCCCGACCATCGGCGACCTGCTCGCCGACCGCGCCCGCGCCGGCGTGGAGGTCCGCGGGCTCATCTGGCGCTCCCACGGCGAGCGGATCTCGGCGTCGCTCAGCGCGAAGGCGAACGAGCTGCTCGGGCGGAAGATCAACGACGCGGGCGGTGAGGTCCTCCTCGACCAGCGCGTCCGGTTCTTCGGCTCGCACCACCAGAAGTCCTTCGTCATCCAGCACCGCGACGACCCGTCGCGCGACGTCGCCTACGTCGGCGGCATCGACCTGTGCCACAGCCGCCGGGACGACGCCGGGCACGAGGGCGACCCGCAGGCGATCTCGATGGACTCCCGGTACGGCGACCGCCCCGCGTGGCACGACGCGTCGATGGAGCTCCGCGGCCCGGTCGTCGCCGACGTGCTCGCCGTGTTCGCTGAGCGCTGGGACGACCCGCACCCGCTGGACCGCAGCCTGCCGTACCGGATGCTGCTGCAGCGCCTGGTCCGGATGCCGCGCCGCCCGGAGCCGCTGCCGGAGCGGACTCCACCGCCACCGACCGCCGGGCAGCACGCCGTGCAGCTCCTCCGGACCTACGGGGTGAAGCGGCCGCCGTTCCCCTTCGCGCCGGAGGGCGAACGGAGCATCGCCCGTGCGTACGGCAAGGCGTTCCGCACCGCGAGGTCCCTGATCTGCATCGAGGACCAGTACCTGTGGTCCCGCGAGGTGGCGACCGGCATCGCCGAGGCCCTCGAACAGAACCCGGAGCTCCGGGTCATCATCCTGGTGCCCCGGTACCCGAACTCGGACGGGGTGTTCAGCGGTCCGCCGAGCCGTCTCGGGCAGATCGACGCGATGGCGACCCTCCGGCGGACGGCCCCGGACCGCGTCGGGGTGTTCGACCTGGAGCACGAGTCCGGTCGGCCGATCTACATCCACGCGAAGGTGTGCATCGTCGACGACGAGTGGTTCACCATCGGGTCGGACAACTTCAACCGTCGCTCCTGGACGTCGGACAGCGAGCTGACCTGCGCGGTCGTCGACACTGCCGACGGCTCACTCGCCCGCGACCTGCGACACGAACTGTGGGCCGAGCACCTCGCGACGACGCCGGACGACCCGCGGCTCGACGGCACGGGTACTGAGCTGCTGGCCCTCTGGCGGTCGCTTGCCCGGGCGCTCGACCACTGGCACGAGGACGGCCAGCCCGGCGCCCGGCCGCCGGGGCGGATCCGCCGGCACGAGCCGGAACCAGTGTCAGCACTGCAGCGGCTGTGGGCCGCGCCGGCGGCGAAGCTCGTGGTCGACCCCGACGGGCGGCCGCGCGTGTCACGGGGCACGACGCGGTTCTGACGGACGACGCGGCAGACGGGCAGGGCGACCGTCAGACAGACGCCTCGGTTCCCCGCACCTTGCCGACGACGACGTCGATGATCCCGGCGAGCAGCGCGGCCCCGACGAAGCCGAGCGACACCGCGAGTCCGAGCGGCAGGCCCGTCGCGTAGTCGCCGTGCGACGTCGCGAGCGTCGAGTAGAAGACACTGCCGACCGCGGCGATCCCGACCGCCGAACCGACACGGGCACCGACCTGGATGAGCCCGCCCGCCGAGCCGCCCTGTTCGACCGGCACCTCGGACAGCGTGAGGGTCTGGTTCGGGGAGATGGTCAGGCCGGAGCCGATGCCCGCGACGAGCAGCGGCAGGACGAGCCACCAGCCCAGGTCGGCCTCGAAGTGGTTCGCGACCACCCAGACCACGACGCCGAGGCCGATGAGCACCAGGATCGTCCCGATGACGATGAGCTGCCGCCCGAACCGGTGCACGACGCGGCCGCCGACGGTGGAGGCGACACCGGACCCGATCGCGAACGGCACCGTCGACAGACCTGCCGTCAGCGCCGAGTAGTGCAGCCCGGACTGCAGGGCGAGCGTCAGGACGAAGAACAGCGGCGTGAAGCCGGCGAAGTAGACCGTCGCCAGCCCGACACCCAGCGAGAACGACCGGCGGCGGAAGAGTCGCAGGTCGACCACGGGCTCCTTCGTCCGCTGGTAGTGCCGCTCCCACAGGACGAACAGCACGCCGAACACGACGGCGACGACGATCAGCCACCACTTCGCGTTGCCCTTCCACACCTGCGACTGCACGAAGGGCAGCAGCAGAGCGACCACCGCGGCACCCAGCAGCGCGATGCCGACCGGGTCGAAGTCGTGCTTCCTGCCCCGCTCGGCGCCCGAGGGCGCCGGTAGGTAGCGGAAGGCCAGGAGGATCGTGACGAGTCCCACGGGCAGGTTCACGAAGAAGACGAACCGCCACCCGTTCTCGGTGCCGAAGGCCGTGATGAGCAGGCCGCCGATCAGCGGACCGATCGCGGTCGCGATGCCGACGGTCGCGCCGAAGAGCCCGAACGCGGTGCCACGCTCCTTGCCGCGGAACAGCTGCTGGATCAGCGCGGTGACCTGCGGGGTGAGCAGACCACCGGCGAGGCCCTGCACCAGCCGGGCGATCACCAGGACCAGGCCGTTCGGGGCGAAACCGCAGAGGGCGCTGGCGAGCGTGAACAGGCCGACACCGATGACGAACATCCGGCGGCGTCCGGTCGCGTCGCCGAGCCGCCCGCCGGGGACGAGCAGCAGGCCGAACGACAGGGCGTACCCGGAGAGGATCCACTGCACGGCCTCGGGGGTCGTGCCCGGCAGCCCGGTCGAGATGGACTGCAGCGCGACGTTGACGATCGACACGTCGAGCAGCACGATCCCACCGCCGAGCAGGCAGATGACGAGCGCCTTCCAGCGGTTCGGGTCGGGCTGGGGAGCCGCATCGGGCTCGACGGGGGTGCGGTGTTCAGCTGTCATGGCCGCTCCACGCTAGGCTCGCCGCCCCGGGGAGCCGGGCACGATCCTCCCGTCCCCGCACGGACGTGTGAAGGAACCCACAGGTGCAGCCACTGTCCCGCGTTCTGGGGGCCGGTGAAGTGGATGGTGCCCGTGTCCGCACTTCGGGGGACCAGTAGGTTCAGGACATCCCGCGCCTCCCCGGACCGAACGGAACCCCGTGCGCTCGATCGTCACCGGCACCATCGCCGCCGCCACCGGCATCACGCTGCTGCTCGGCGGCGCCGGCAGCTTCGCCCTCTGGAACGCCGACGCGAGCACACGCTCGTCGACCGTGCACGCGGGGGACCTCGCCCTGACGGCGAACCCGGACGGCGTCTGGACGGACATCACGAACGGTCGCTCGGACCCGGTCGACATCTCCGCGGTCCGGATGGTCCCGGGGAACGCGTACCAGTTCCACCAGACGTTCGACGTCACGGCCACCGGCGACGACCTGTCGGCCGACCTGAGCTGGACGCCGCTGGAGATCACCGGGGACGCCGAACTCCGGCAGGCCGTCACCAGTTCACTCGCCGTCACCTCCGACAGCGCGGCGCTCACCCCGGCCGGTCGGACCTCGTGGCTCGTGCGGCCCTCGGCGGGCGTCTCGGTCCTCGACGTCACCGCCACGATCGGGTTGTCGTCGGACGTCACCACGGGCGAGGACCAGACGATCGACCTCAGCGGCCTGACGTTCACCCTGACGCAGAAGCCCATCGAGGACTGACCGCGACGGTCACCACGAGCTCGGTACGTAGTCCTTCAGGAAGACACCGAACAGGTCCTCGCCCGCCTCGCCGCGCACGATCGGGTCGTACACGCGGGCGGCTCCGTCGACCAGGTCGAGCGGGGCGTGGAAGCCCTCCTCCGCCAGCCGGACCTTCGTCGGGTGTGGGCGTTCGTCGGTGATCCAGCCCGTGTCGACGCTCGTCATGAGGATGCCGTCGGTCTCGAACACCTCCTGCGCGCTCGTCCGCGTGAGCATGTTGACGGCGGCCTTCGCCATGTTCGTGTGCGGATGCCCCGGCCCCTTGTAGGCACGACCGAACACCCCCTCCATGGCACTCACGTTGACGATGTACGTGCGCCGCGCAGCGCTCGCCGCCATCGCGGGACGCAGCTTCGAGATGAGGATGAACGGCGCCGTCGTGTTGGCGAGCTGGACCTCGAGCATCTCGAGCGGGTCGACCTCGTCGACGCGCTGCGTCCAGGAGTTCTCGTCGTGCAGGTCCGGCACGAGCCCACCGGCGTCGATCGCGGTGCCCGCAGCGTGCCGCTCGAGCGAACTCGAGCCCGGCGCCATCGCCTGCTCGGTGAGCTCGTCCGCGCGGGCTGCGGCGGCGGCGAGGATCGGGTGCGCCGTGACCGAGCGTGCGAGGGCCTGGGGGTGCCGGTCGTTCGTGTGACCGAAGGTGACCAGCTCCGGCAGCGGGCCGTCCGGGAGCGGTGCGAGTTCGGCGTCGACGAGGGGCTGGTACGCCCCGGTCGACCGGCGCACCGTCTGCGTGGCGTTGTTGATCAGGATGTCGAGCGGGCCGGCCGCGGCGACGTCCTCGGCGAGCCCGATGACCTGGGCGGGATCACGCAGGTCGATGCCGACGACCTTCAGGCGCGACATCCACTCGGCGGAGTCGGGCAGGCTGGCGAACCGGCGCACCGCGTCGCGGGGGAACCGCGTGGTGATGGTGGTGTGCGCCCCGTCGCGCAGCAGCCGGAGCGCGATGTACATGCCGATCTTCGCGCGTCCGCCGGTGAGCAGCGCCCGCCTGCCCGTCAGGTCGGTCCGGGCGTCGCGCTTGGCGTGGCTCATCGCAGCGCAGCGGGGGCACAGCTGGTGGTAGAACGCGTCGACCAGCGTGTAGTGCTGCTTGCAGATGTAGCAGGGGCGGGACTTCAGCAGGGTGCCGGCGGTGGACGACCCGGACGAGGTGCTGATCTGGATGCCGCGGGTCTCGTCGTCGATGCGGTCGGACGCCCCGGTCGCGGTGGCGGCGATGACGCGACGATCCGCGTCGGCGACGACGGCCCGCTTCTCGAGACGGTGGGCGCGCTTCACGGCCTTGAACATCTTCGCCGTCGCCTGACGGACGCGGACGAAGTCAGCGTGCGTCTCGTCGATGTCGGTGAGCTGCTCGAGGACCCGGAGCGTGACGCTCAGGTCGGCCGGGTCGATGCCGCTGGGTTCGAGACGCTCGGAGATCACACGGGATTCTACGGCGGACCGGGCACCGCTGCCGTCGTCACACCGGACTGAGCGGCTGGAGGTCGCCCTCGGGCAGCTCGACCCGCACCCCGTCGCCGGGCCGGACGACTCCCCCGGTCACGACGACGCCCATCACTCCGCCCCTGCGCGAGACGGACCCGTCCTCGTCCCGGCCGAGCACCTGGCGGAGCAGCCCCGGCTCGAACCCGTTGATCTGCTGGCACGGGTTCCGGAGGCCCGTGACCCGCACGCACGCGTCGTCGCCCAGGTGGAGCAGCGCTCCGGTGGGCAGCCCGAGCAGGTCGACCCCGCGGGTGGTGACGTTCTCGCCGAGTTGCCCGGGCTCGACGACGTAGCCCGACGCGTCGAGCTCGTCGAACAGCTCGGCGTGGATCAGGTGCACCTGGCGCAGGTTCGGTTGCGAGGGGTCCCGAGCGACGCGGGACCGGTGCTGCACGGTCGTCCCGGCGTGTGCATCGCCCTCGATGCCCCACCCCTCGACGAGCGTCACCTCGTCGACGACGGGCTTGCTGAACCGGTGGTCGTGGTCGCGGCTGACGGCCACGACCTCTGATCGGCCTGTTCCCTCGTTCCCCATGCCCCGAGTCTCGCGCACCGCGCCCGCCGTGGGCAACGGGCAGCGCTCCCGACACATGCCTAGGCTGACGGAGTGGTCCTGCCCAGCACGTCGTCCGCCCGCTTCCACCGGCTCGCGTCGTGACCGCGCGGGCGCAGCTCGCGGCGGCCGTCGCGCCCGGCGCCGCACCTCTGGTCAGCGGGATGCCGTCGGCACCGGACCCACGGCAGGCTGCGGTGCTCATGCTGTTCGGCCCGCTCGACCGTGTGCCGAGCGAGCGACCGGCACGAGCGGCCGAGGTCTCGCGGGACCTGGACGTCCTCCTCCTCGCCCGTGCCAGCACCCTGCGCTCCCACGCCGGCGAGGTGGCCTTCCCCGGCGGACGCGTCGACCCCGGTGACACCGACGTCGTGGCTGCCGCACTGCGGGAGGCGCGTGAGGAGACCGGCCTCGACGTCACGGGCGTCGACGTGCTCGGGTCGGCTGCACCCGTGCCGCTGGCGCACTCCCGGCACCTGGTCACGCCGGTGCTCGGCTGGTGGCGCGCGCCGTCCCCGATCCGCGTGGTGGACGAAGCCGAATCCGCCGCTGTCTTCCGCACCCCGGTCGCCGACCTGCTCGACGCGGCGAACCGCGGCACCACCGTGTTCCGTCGGGCGGGTCGCACCTGGCGCGGGCCGGCGTTCACCGTCCACGCCGACTCCGGGTCGCACGTCGTGTGGGGCTTCACCGCGACCCTGCTGGACGGCCTGTTCGACCGGGTCGGGTGGACCGAGCCCTGGGACCACGAGCGGATCGTCGCGATCCCCGGGCAGTGAGCGGTCCTCCTGCTGGTGGTGCACCACGGCCGTCGACGTGACGGACGGGAGCCGGCCTGGTCAGCGACGCCACTTGTCGAGGATGCCGGCCTTCGAACGCTGCTGCTCGCCCTGCTGCGCGCCCATCACCAGCAGCACACCGGTCAGGACCGGCGTGGCCCACTGCAGGATCTTCTGCTGCCCCTGCGCCGCCTTGAGCGCGTCCGACGCGTTCGCGTTCGGCTCGGTCGTGCCCGTGGCGCCCTCCCGGGCGTGCTCGGCCATCTTCTTGCCGACCGCAGCCGACCAGAACGTCGTGACCAGGGCGGCCCCGGTCAGCGCCAGCTTCAGGCCCGTGTTCGTGCGTGCGCCCTGCTGGACACCGAGACGGTCGCGGTTGGCGATGATCAGCCCGATCCCACCGACGCCGTGGACCGCGAGCGCCGCGAGCTGCACCGGCGCCCACTTCGCCCACCCGACGGACGACAGGGTGAGGCGCTCGACAGGGTCCTTCGCCCCGGCGGCGGCACCGTTGAGGCCGATCGCGCCCATGAGCTGACCTCCGAACCAGGCCGCGAGGCCGAGGTCGTGCATGCTGCGGATGACGGTGTTGTTCTCGGACATGAGGTGACTCCCTGGGTCGGTGACGTGGTGCGCGGGACGCTACGCGGACGCAGGATCGGGACGGCCCAGGACCCGCGTGATCTGCGCGACGGGCGGGAAGCACCCCCCAATGGCTGCTTCCCGCCCGTCGTCGCCCTCGCGACCTCGGCCTTCCCCCGGCACCGCTACCCCCAGACCTCCTGCTGGATCGCGGGGAGCAGACCGTTCGTGGGGAAGTTGGTCTGGCGGATGAGCAACCAGGTCGATCCCTCCGAGTAGAAGGTGAACGTGGTGTCGACCGGGTAGACCTCGTCCGCCCGCGTCATCCGGCACAGCCGACCAGCGCCGCTGTCCGAGCAGGTGTACCCGGTCCGCACGAGGAGGCTCTCGTAGTCCGCGATCGTCTCGGCGGTGTCGGAGCCGAGGTCGACGCTGAGCCCGCTGACGTCCGCACGCGGGTCCCGCCAGATGCACGAGAGGTCCACGGTCGGCTGGTGGTCTCCGTCACTGCCCGCCTCGCTGCCGGCAGGGTCCTGGAGCGGCGTCGAACCGAACAGCCGGTCGTACTCGGACGCCGGGACGAGCGCCCGGCAGTCCGTCGGCAGCGTGCCCGCACGCGTCACGGGTGTCGGCGTGGGGGTCGGTGTCGGCACGGGGTCCGGCGTCTCCTGGACCGGTGCGGACGCCGGGGTGCTGGGCATCGCCGGTTCGGAAGGGCTCGGGGCAGGAGCCGGTGCCGATGCAGTGAAGGGCTGCGGGATCATCCCGAGGGCCACACCGCCGCTCGTGGCACCGAGGCCGAGCAGGGCGATCACGCCGATGGCGATGCCGGCTCGGCGGCCTCGTCGGCGTGGTGCGGGGCGACGGTCCTCGGCGCGGTCGAGGACGGTCTGCTTCATCGAGACGAGCATCCGCTGCAGGTCGTCTCCGGTGGGGGGCTCAGTGTTCATCGTGCATCACCGCCTTCTTCAGTCGTGCGCGCGAGCGGGAGACCCGCTGGGTGACGGCCCCGACGCTGAGGCCGAGGATCTGCCCAGCCTCCGCGTACGAGTGCCCCTCGAGCAGGCAGAGTTCGCAGATGCGCTGGTCCGTCGGGGCCAGGGTCGCGATCTCGTCGCGGACCCAGCGCAGGCGTTCGCGGGCCTCGTCGGCGTCGGGCGGCGTCGGCAGGTCCTCGGGGAGCTCGTCAGCGGCCCCCTTCGCGAGGCGCCGGGACTGGTTGCGTGCGTGGTTCCGGCACACGACCAGCAACCACGGCAGCAGTGCGCTCGTGGCGAGGTCGAGTTCGCCGCCCTTCTGCCAGAGCGTCAGGAACGTGTCCTGCACGAGCTCCTCGACGTCCTGCCTGCTGCCGGCCAGTGCCCACGCGTACCGGGTCAGTGTCGGCGCGAACCGGTCGAACGCGTCGGCCAACGCCGTTCGTTCCCCGCTCGCGAGCCGACGAGTCAGTGCTGCGTCGGCTTCGGTGTCCTCTTCCACGGATGCCCCCTCTCACTACAGAAGTGTCGGGTGCGGGGCGATCCTGACGGGGACTCCACGAATCGGTGTGTCGAGGTCACGGGCTCCCCGGCGCCGGCGGTGGCTTCGGGCAGGACGGCGTCCTCCGCGGAGCAGCCATGCGCTCGGTCAGCCTCGCTGTCGGATGAGGCGGTACGTCTCGACGCCGGGCGGTCCGTGTGACGGACGGGAGGCACGGTGCCAGCTGGCACCGTGCCTCCCGCTCGTCGCTCGTCGCTCGTCGCTCATCGCGGACCGTTCCTGGACTGCGGCCGGGGTCCGCCGGGCAGGATCGGCACCGGCGCGGCAGCAGCTGCGCAGCGTTCACCACCCGACAGGAGCCGCATCATGACCGACGGATCGCCCGCCTCAGGGACACCAGCAGACAGCAGCGACGTGGTCCTCGTCGTCGGAGCCGGTGGTGTCGTCGGGCGCAGCGTGGTCGAGCACTTCGCCCGCCGTGGTGTCCGCACCCGTGGGGCCAGTCGTCGCGCTCCGCAGGGGCCCGTGTCCGGGTGGGACCACCTGCCGGTCGACCTGTCCGACGCCGAGGCGGCCGTCGACGGACTGCGCCCGGCTGCCGACACGACGCGTCTCGCGTTCGCCGCGTACGTGGAGCACGCGGACCTCGCCGAGCAGATCGCCCCGAACGTCGCCCTCCTCGAAAACACGCTCGACGCCCTCGACCGTCTCGGCGCTCCGCTCCGGCACGTCACCCTCTACCAGGGGATGAAGTACTACGGGGCACACCTCGGGCGCTTCAGGACGCCGGCGAAGGAGGACGACCCGCGCCTGATGGTGCCGAACTTCTACTACGACCAGGAGGACCTGCTCCGCGAGCGCGCAGCCTCCCGAGGCTTCGCGATGACCGTGCTCCGGCCCGAGGCCGTGATCGGGTACGCGCAGGGCACGCCCATGAACCTGCTCATGGCGATCGGGACGTACGTGAGCATGACGAAGGAGCTGGGGCTGCCGCTGCGGTTCCCCGGCGCCCGCACCACGTACGACGGCATCTTCTACCAGATGACGGACGCGGAGCTCCTCGCCCGCGCCACCGACTGGGCCGGCACGACGCCGGCTGCAGCCGGGCAGGCGTTCAACCTCACCAACGGCGACGTGGTGCGCTGGAGCCACCTGTTCGAACGCCTCGCCGACCACCACGGCCTGGACCTGGCCGAACCCCAGTCGATGGAACTCGCGCAGGTGATGCCCTCCCGGGAGGACCTGTGGCAGCGGATGGTCGAACGGCACGGGCTGGTCGCCACCCCGTACGCGGACCTCGTCGACTGGCGGTTCGCGGACATGATCCTGAACTCGACGTGGGACAACGTCTCGTCGCTGATCAAGATCCGGCAGGCGGGGTTCGCGGAGTGCCACGACTCGGCGGACCGGCTCGTGGAGCTCCTCGACGACCTCGGTCGGCGGCGGATCCTGCCCGTTCCCGCGAGGTAGCGGCCCGCCTACCCGAGCGGCTCGACGCCGTAGCCGATGACCACCGCTCGCAGCTCGTCCAGGTAGGCCTGCGCCTGCACGGTCAGGGGCACCGAGGCGTGGGCGATCCACCCGATCTCGATGCGTTCGTCGACGTCGAGCGGGATGGCGACGATCTCCGGGTCGAGGTCGTCACTGATGAGGCCGGTCGAGATCGTGTACCCGCCCAGGCCGATCATGAGGTTGAAGATCGTCGCCCGGTCCGAGACGCGGATCTCCCGCTTGCTCGACATCGTCGACAGGATCTCCTCCGCCAGGTAGAAGGAGTTGTTCGCGCCCTGGTCGAACGTCAGCCGAGGCAGATCGGCGAGGTCTGCGAGGGTCGCGCGCTCCCGTGACGCGAGCGGGTTCCGCCGGGCGACGAAGATGTGTGGTTGCGCGACGAAGAGCGGGGTGAACACGACGCCGGCGTCACGCATCAGCTTGCCGAGGACCTGGCGGTTGAAGTCGTTGCGGTAGAGGATGCCCACCTCGCTGCGCAGCGTGCGGACGTCCTCGATGATGTCCCACGTGCGCGTCTCGCGGAGGGAGAACTCGTACTCGTCCGCAGCGGCCGCCTCGACCATCCGGACGAAGGCCTCCACGGCGAACGAGTAGTGCTGTGCCGACACCCCGAGCAGCCGACGCGAGGGCTGCCCACCGACGTAGCGCTGCTCGAGGAGGGAGACCTGCTCGACGACCTGTCGTGCGTACCCGAGGAACTCGACGCCGTCGACGGTGAGCACGACTCCCCGGGCCGAGCGGGTGAAGAGCGGGCGTCCGATCCGCGTCTCGAGGTCCTTCATCGCCGCGGACAGCGTCGGCTGCGCGACGTAGAGCAAGTCAGCTGCCGCGCTGATCGAGCCCTCCGTCGCAACCTCGATGAAGTACCGGAGCTGCTGCAGGGTGATGTCGTTCGAGACCCGAGCCATAGGCGCAGGCTATACCGGCGCATAGGGCCTCGGTATTACCTGATGACCCGCGCCTGCAGTCATGATCGTGGGACACCTTCCCCGAGCCCCCGGGCACTCGACGTACGGACTGCCGACCATGGCGAACGACCTCACCTTCAGCATCACCAGGACACGGTTCGACGAGGACTACTCCCCCTCGGACAGCTCCCGGCTGACCACGAACTTCGCCAACCTGGCGCGCGGCGAGCACCGCCAGCAGAACCTCCGCACCGCCCTCGACATGATCGACCGGCGCTGCAACGACCTCGCTGGCTCGGCCGGCTCGGTCGACTCGGCCGGTGATCGCTACCGCGTCGAGCTCGACATCGTCTCGGCCACGGCGCACTTCGTCGACCAGGGTTCGTCCGGCGAGTTCCCCCTGCTCGAGATGCTCGACGTCACGATCGTCGATCAGCACACCGGCGAGCGCCACCAGGGGATCCTGGGGAACAACTTCTCCTCGTACCTGCGCGACTACGACTTCGCCGTGCTGCTGCCGTCGCTCGACAAGAGCGCTGGCATCCCTTCAGACTTCGGCGAGCTGCACGGGCAGCTCTTCCAGCGCTTCCTCGAGTCCGATGCCTTCCGGTCGCAGTTCTCTGCCGAGCCCGTGGTCTGCATCAGCGTCTCCACGAGCCACACCTACCGGCAGACGGAGTACGTCCACCCGGTCCTCGGGGCCGAGTACGACCACGAGCACTCGTCGCTCACCGACGACTACTTCGGTCGGATGGGCATGCAGGTTCGGTACTTCATGCCCGCTGGCGGGAAGGCGCCGCTCGCCTTCTACACGCGCGGCGACCTGGTCAACGACTACTCGGACCTGCAGCTCATCGGCACGATCAGCACCATGGAGACGTTCCAGAAGATCTACCGACCGGAGATCTACAACGCGAACACGGCCGCGCCGAGCACCTACCGCCCGAGCCTCGCGCACTCGGACTACTTGGTGCCCTCCGTCTCGTACGACCGCGAGGAACGGAGCCGCCTCGCGATCACCCAGGGCCGGTACACCGAGGAGCACCTCGTCACGCCGCACCGAGCACTCCTCGAGCGTTGGGCCACCCGCGCCGCCGTCCCTTCCCTCTGACCGACACCCCACCCGACAGGAACCACCTGCACATGAGCACCCTCCTGCCCACCGCGATCGTCGGCAGCCTGCCGAAACCCTCCTGGCTCGCCGAGCCCGAGCGACTCTGGTCCCCCTGGCTGCTCGAGGGGGCAGCACTGACCGAGGGCAAGCAGGACGCACTCCGAGCCGCTGTCCATGAGCAGGAGCGACACGGCCTCGACATTGTCAGCGACGGCGAGCAGACCCGCCAGCACTTCGTCACGACGTTCATCGAGCACCTGGACGGCGTTGACCTCGAGCGCAAGGAGACCGTCCGCATCCGTGACCGGTACGACGCGGCCGTCCCGACCGTCGTCGGTGCCGTCAGCCGCCGGGCGCCCGTGTTCGTGGACGACGCTCGCTTCCTGCGTGCCCAGACCGATCGCCCGATCAAGTGGGCGCTCCCCGGCCCGATGACCATGATCGACACCCTCTCCGACCGCCACTACAAGAGCCGCGAGAAGCTGGCGTGGGAGTTCGCCACGATCTTGAACCAAGAAGCCCGGGAGCTCGAAGCGGCCGGCGTCGACGTCATCCAGTTCGACGAGCCCGCCTTCACGGTCTTCCACGACGAGGTGCAGGACTGGGGTGTCGCCGCACTCGAGCGTGCGGCCGAGGGCCTCCGCGCTGAGACGGCCGTGCACATCTGTTACGGCTACGGCATCGAGGCGAACAACAAGTGGAAGGAGACGCTCGGAGCGGAGTGGCGCCAGTACGAGCAGTCCTTCCCGCTCCTGCAGCAGTCGTCGATCGACATCGTGTCGCTCGAGTGCATCCACTCCCACGTCCCGCTCGAGCTCGTCGAGCTGATCCGGGGCAAGAAGGTCATGCTCGGCGCCATCGACGTCGCGACCGAGACGGTGGAGACCCCGGAGGAGGTCGCGGAGGTGCTTCGTCGTGCCCTGGAGTTCGTCGACGCCGACAAGCTCATCCCGAGCTCCAACTGCGGGATGGCGCCGCTGGCGCGAGGTGCCGCGCTGGACAAGCTCGGCGCGCTGGCGGCGGGGGCGGCCATCGTCCGAGCTGAGCTCGTCGGCACCGCCGTCCCGTCCGAGCGCTAGACGACACCAGCTGCAGGGCGGCTCACCTCCGGAAGGAGGCGAGCCGCCCTGTTCGTCGCGTCCGCAAGGTGCTCGGCACTTGATCCGGCCTGGAGGCTCGGCTGCCGTCCGACCGACAGGTCGCCTTGGTACCGGCGTCACTCGTCTACTGAATGCTGACCGACGGACCGACAGGGCCAGCAGCGTGGAGCACGAAGCTGCCTACCGAATTGCTCGATGCGCAGCGGCGACGCTCCAGAACGCTCCCGCAAGCAGCACGGCGGCGCAGAGGATCACCGCGGACACGTCGTTCGTCCGCCCCGTCACAGCTGCGGCCATCCCGAGCGCGATGACGCCGCCGGCAGCAACACTGGTGGGCAGCACAGCAGCCTGATGCCCTCGGCGCCAGGTTGCCGCGTCGTGCATCGTCGCTCGCGTCCGAACACCGACGAACGAATTCCGGCCGATCACACCGCGCGCGGGCAACACGGCGAAGACGATGGTCAACACCGCAGCAACCATCTCGACGGAAACCATTTGCTGTCTCACTTTCTCATGGGGGAAGGAACCAGTACGGAACTGGCGGGACTTCACCGCCGCGCCTCCTGCTCGATGAGCGCCGTGGCGATCGTGTCGGCCGCATGGGGAGCCTTGGCGAGCGTGTGGACCGCGGCGGTGACTCCCGCAGCGTTGGCGATGACCGCTCCTGCCGCCCGCACCTCGCCGTTGATCCAGGTCGATGCCCCTTCTCGCTGCCAGCTCACCGTACGAGCGGGCCCAGCACCAGGCTCGAGCGCCCAGTCGGCATAGCGACAGAGATCGTCGAACGTGGACCAGACGCCGCCAGCAGCCGCGAACGACGACTCCCCGAGCACCCACGGCTTGATCGGACGACCGAAGAGCCTCGGCACCACGCGTTCTGACAGAGCAGGCACGAGCGCCGCCGTGCTGACCCCCGCCGGTTCGAGAACCTGCTGGCGCACGGCGGCGAACCAGTCGCCGTGAACGGCGTCGAGCACGGCGCCGAGGAGCGCGTACCCGAGGTTCGAGTACACGAACCGGCCGCGGGGTGCGACTGGTACCGCAGCCGCCAGCTCGAGGGAAACGCCGACGGCCTTTCGGTACGGGTCGCGAAACAGGCTGTCGCGGATCGCGGCCGGAAGCCGCGGCAACCCGGAGGTGTGGTGGACGAGGTCAGCAACGGTCATCTCGGCGTCGGGCACACCGGGGAGGTAGTGCACGACCGGCCGCTCGACCTCGAGGGTGAGCCAGGCCGTCGTGCCCACGAGTCCTTTCGTGATGCTCCCCCACTCGAGCAGCGAAGCGGAGGCGTACGGCCCGCGGGGCTCACGGAGCGTGTTCCAGCCATCGCCGGCGTGAAGGCTTGCGCGCCAGTGTCCAGAACTCTCAAGCGGATTCCGCACTGTGTCCCTCTCTCTGCAGACGGGCCGAGATGCGGGCGGCAGCGCCGTCCCACAACGACCGAGCGCGGCGCTGGAGACCGACGACGTGGGCGTTCACGAAGAGCAGATCAAACGCGGCCATCACGAGGGCGAACGACGTCAGCCCCATGAGCACGGCAATCGCCAGGTGGAAAATGAGCATCGCCGTCACTGCGACGGGCCTCCCCGCACGGAAGAAGACGAGGACGGGGAAGAACACCGAAGTGAGGACAGTGACGTACGCACCGATGACCATCAGCCAATCGGACTGCACGAGCAACGGGGTGATCCCCGGGAGGAAGAACTCCGGCACGTTGAGGATGTAGTACAGGGCCGTGCCGTCTTGCCAGAGCTCACCCTGCACCTTGTACAACCCAGCCATGAGGTAGACGACCGTCACCTGGGTCACCAGGAGCAGGAGTCCCGTGTTGTTGAGGACTGACGCGAACGGGCCTGCCTCCCGATTTCGACGTCCTTTGACGATGGTGAACGCCGAGTAGCACCTGGTCAGCAAGAGGAAGAGCACTGCTGACGCGGCCAAGGCATCGCCACCGTCCATGAACGCCGGGTTCGCCATGTAGAGCGACCAGAGGAGCACGTAGTGCGCCGCGAGGACCGGACGGCCACCCACGCCGAGCGTGACAAGCAGCGCGACCGCCAGGCCGATGTGAAAGACGACCTCGAAGAACACCGCCGAATCCGACGCTGCGTAGAGGCTCCAGGTCCCGATACCGGCCGTGTAATCGCGGATGCCTTCGAGTCCGTAGACACCGTCCGGACCGAAGAACGTTGATCGCCCCGCGTACTGCCTGATGTACAGCGCCGCCGACACCACACCGATGACCGCCCTGAGCAGGCTCAGGGCGGTGGTCGCACGAGGCGCGTCCACCATCCAGTCGGCAACGGCACGGATTCGGGAACCAAGCGCGCGAGTCACAAGGGGATCCATTCCGAGTCCGTGATGCGAGGCTCTGCGCGGGCTGCATCGTCGCTGCGCTTCGACCACGGCGGGAGCGATTGGACGACGAACCGAAGTTGCACGGCAGAGGGCTGGTCATCAGCGTTCATCGCAGATGGGCACAGCACCCGCAGTGCCGCGTAGCGAGCCAGGACGCGCTCTGCTCGTCGCTCGGTCCCGACGTCGGAGGGCACGAGGTCTTCCTTGCCCCTGGTCTCGAGTCGTTTGCTGATGTCGTCCTGTGCAAAGCGCTCGACGAGAGCATTGCTGACGATCCGGCTCTCACGATCCGGGAAGAACCTCGACGATTGGGTCCGCGCGATGGCGGACGAAGAGATGTCGGTCCAATCCGTCGCCTCGCCTTGGCACCGCACGCGAGCAACCACACCGCGCTCATCGCTGATGGGATCCGGCGCGAAGAGCTGCCAGTTCTGGGAGAGGTGTGGATTCAGCAGGGACGTCACCGGGGCAACGTCGAACTTGATCGGCGTGACCGGACCAGCCAGCACCAGGGCGCAAGCACCGAACGTTCCCGCGACTGCCACTCCAGTGGCTGCAAGCAAGGACTTCTGCATGGTTCTCCAGGAGGAAGGGGCCCGCCCACTGGGACGGGCCCCTCGTACTCGTCAGCGATCGAAGTAGGCGGACTCGAGCTGTGCCGACGGCTGCCTTGCCTCCGCGGCGAAACCGAGGATGCTCGCGAGACGAGCGACGTTCCCCGCCGCCCGCGGCGCATTGGCCGCCTTGAACCCTGCTGCCAAAGCCTTCGCGACACCCACCACTCCGCGCTGCTCTGGCTCAGAGGCCATCGACGAGGCACCGTGGTTCGCGACGACGTCTGCCATCGCGCTGGACTGCTCGTAGGACCCCTGAGCAGCCTGAGCCGGCGCAGCCAGCAGGAACGTGCCTCCGACCGCGACTACAGCAGCGGAATCGATGAGCTTCGTTCTGAACTTCATCTTCGAACTCCAATCTGTTGTTTGGAGTACCTGTGTATCAGTTGCAGACCGACAGGTCTACCTGTCAGACGCGATGCAATTGGAGCTCGAAGCCGCGGGCGTCGACATCATCCAGTTCGACGAGCCCGCCTTCACCGTCTTCCACGACGAGGTACAGGACTGGGGCGTGGCCGCACTCGAACGCGCCGCCGAGGGCCTCCGCGCGCAGACCGCCGTGCACATCTGTTACGGCTACGGGATCGAAGCCAACAACAACTGGAAGGCGACGCTCGGGCCGGAGTGGCGGCAGTACGAGCAGTCGTTCCCGCTCCTGCAGCAGTCATCCATCGACATCATCTCGCTCGAGAGCATCCACTCCAAGGTCCCGCTCGAGCTCGTCGAGCTCATCCCGAGCTCCAACTGCGGGATGGCTCCCCTGGCGTGGGGTGCTGCGCTGGACAAGCTCGGCGCGCTGGCGGCGGGTGCGGCCATCGTGCGAAGCGAACTCACCGGCACTGCCGCGTCGGCAGCGAGCTAGCGGCTCGGCTCCGCAGGGCGGCTCAGCTCCACAGGACGGCTTGCCTCAGCAACGAGGCGAGCCGTCCTGCACGTCGCGTCCGCGAGGCGCCTGGCTCGCGGTCCGGTCTGGAGACGCGGCTCGGCTCCGGCCAGCAGCTCACGTTGGCCGAGCGCTCCGTTCTTCGGGCCTGACCGTCGGTCAGCTCCGCTTCGTCACTCCTGGCTGTCGAGAACCATCTTGTCGAAGTCACCCGCAATGCACTGCGAGCTGCCGTCGATCGTGTACCCCCGGGGATCGGCGCGGAAGTCCGAAGAACTCACCGGACCGCCCCTGCCCCGCACTCCGAGGATGGGGTCCTCCCCGCCGGTCTGGTAGCGCTCCGTCGTGACCCCGAGGTCCTTCCAGTGACGCTCCACCGCAACGACATCCGCCTTCGGGTCAGCGCTCGCAGAACGGACCATCGCGTAAACGTACTGGACGCCGCCTTGCCCCATGCCGAGACCGCACTTTCCGAGTCGCGGGCCGTCACTGGGCTCCCACCCGCTACCGACCACGCTGGTCGATCCGTCGACGAACTTGACGATGGACTGTCTCGCTTCTTTCGCGTTCATGCCAGATCCTTCGCTGCAACCAGTGAGAAGGGCGACGGTGAGCAGGGCTGCTCCTGTTGCCCAGAGGACGGTGACGGCTTTCCGCCGAGGTGGTTTCATCTGGCAGTTCCTTCCAGATCGGCTCGCTTCAGCGAGATCGGCGTGATCACTTCGTCAACAGTTCTGGCTGGCCGGTCGTGGCGTACCCGACGTTCTGCAGCGACTGCGTGTTCTCGTCGAGGTACCCGCCGCCGTACCAGGTGTGCACCCCGTGGTCACGGACAGGTTTGAGGCCCGGCGCCCCGTCAGCGCCGAAGCTCGTCGCGCCGAACTCCGGAGCAGTCGGATCTTGATGATGGTCAGAGCTGAAGTCACGCCCGACCGCCGCCCATTCGTCGCCACTCCAGTGCTCGATGATCGGCTTCACCACTTCTGCCTGCCCCGCGTAGACCGCATCCGCATGAATCTCGTCTGCCCCGTGGATGCTGTCCGGGATGCCTGCCGACGCGATCGCGGTGAACGAATCGACGTGCACACCCTCGGTCGTGAGGGCATAGGACGCAGTCGTCGTGCCGTAGGAGTGCCCGAGGACGTTGACCGTGGGAATCGTACCGGCCCTCGTCGCATCGAGGCCCGTGATCGACGCGGCCAGCTTCTCTCCACCGGCTTTCGCGAAGTCGCTGCCGAACACGGCGGCACTCGCCGGCGGGACCGGCGGCGCCTCGTACCCCATCCACGCGACGACGGCGTTCGTGGTGCCGCGACCCGCGGGGACCGCCTTGGCTTGCTCGCTGTAGACGTTCTGAGCGGCATCCGTCCAATCGGTCATGCTGCCCGTGCTCGATCCCATCCCCGGCACCGCCCAGGTGACGTTGGCGGCTTCGTCGAGATCGCCGATGGAGACCGCTGCCAGGGGCGGATGGTCCGCGCTGAGCACCGTGAGCGTGCGCGGTGCACTCGGACCGCCGGAGCTGAGAGAAGACTTGATCGATTCGAGTGCGGAGAGGTCTTCGGCGTTCTTGCGCGCTTCAGCGCTGTAGACGCGGTCCGGACGATCGAGGTCGTCGAGGAACTGTTTCGCGGACGCGATCCGGCGATCGAGCACGGCGACGTTCGCAGCGCTGCGTGCCCAGTACGGTGCCCCTTCGAGATTCCCCAACACGGTCAGCACCGAGGTCGGAAGCAGAGCGAGGTCCGTAGCGTCTTCCCTCGTGAGACCGAGGTCCGTCCACACCGCGGCGACCTCGGTCGGGGTCAGTCCCGTCGTGAAGAGCCGCTGAACGTCTCGGACGAGCTCGTCGTCGGTCACCCTGTCGATCGCGGCATTCGTCAGTGATCCGACGCCCCCCGCCTGCTCGAACGCGTCGGCGATGCGGTCGATCCACGCAGCATCGGCTCGGTTCTCCTCGAGGAACCGTTCGAACCCCGTCACGAAGGTGCACCCGTCGATCGTCACCCAGGAGCACGACGCGGTGAAGGTCTTCCACGAGCTGGCGAGCGTCGAGGCCTTCGCTGCTACAGCAGCATCGTTCGCCCGGCTGACCGTGCTGAAGTCGCGTAGCCGTGCCGGGTCTGCCGAGCTCCGCCCCTGACCCGTGCCGCCCCCGGACCGCCTGCGTTCCCGGGGTGCGAACGCCGCATGGATCAACGGCGGTCGCACCGCAACCTCCGACGGTTTCGGTGCCAGGATCACGACCGGGGGCAGGGTGCTCGTGGCGATCAGCGACGTCGCCGCAGCGTGCTGGCGTCTGCGATCGGCTTCGTTCCACGCGTCGAGGGCGTCCAGCCGGTCTTCCTCGGCTTCCGCAGCGGTCTTTGCGTCGCGCACCTGACCGACGAGGTCGTCGAGGACGGACGCCAACTTGCCCCGGTCGGTCGACTCAGTCGAGGCAGACTCGGTGAACCGGTCCGCGTAGGCTCCGGAAAAGTCAGCCGCTGCTTCCTCGACGGCGGACCGACGAGCCCCCGACTGAGCGCGAAGCTCGTCCTTCGCCGACGTGGCCGCTCTGATGACGGCGTCTGCCGCCGCCTCGTCGAACTCGATCTTTCCCATGACGTCCCCCTCCGGCCCACCCCGGTCCGGGTTCCGACCCTAGCGTGAAGCTCCCCCTGAAGTCACGTATTCCACATGCCAGTTTTCGATCGGGCGGCTGTCCGAGCTGCAGGTCATCACTGGCCTCCCACTCGTCGCCGACCGTGCTGGACGATCCGTCGACGAACGTGACGATGCACTGTCATGCGGGAGCTCCACCCAGACCGCTGCGCTGTAGCAACATCTCCACGATCATCTCGTGAGGCGCTCGAGCCGGCCGCGCGGGCGCTGACACAAACGGGTCAGGCCTGGGGCGTTGACTACACGCATGATCACCAAGAGCATGATCTACGAGGTCAAAAACGCGCCAGTTTGAGATCGCGACGGCGCATCGGTCGGCAAGGTCGCGCAGGTCTTCCCCTCCGACGAGGACGGCAGCGCTGCGTTCGTCAGCGTCGCGACAGGACTCTTCGGAGGCCACTCCGCGCTCGTCCCGGTCGAAGACGCCACCTTCGACGGAACGGATCTGCACGTCGGGTACGCGAAGAGCGCGATCAAGGGTGCACCCTCCCCCGGAGCCGGAAACACCGTGTCCGCCACTGAGGCGAACGCCGTCCGCAAGCACTTCGGGCTGTCCCCCATTGGCAGAGCGACCGGCGACATGGGTGATCCGCACGAGAACCTCGATCAGGCCGGTACAGGTCCTGCGGGAGCAGACGACAATGAGGGTGCAGGTACGACGCCTCCGGCATGAGCAGCGCCGGTGACCCGAGGAAGCGCGGGAGCGCGGGGGCCGCCAGCGCGGCGCGAACTGACATCTTCCGAGGCGAGCTGTCGGGGCGGAGCTGACGGTACTGCTCCATCTCCTCGGACTGGAGGCACGGTGCCAGCTGGCACCGCGCCTCCAGTCAGGCACAGGGTCGCGGACACGCGGACGGCGGGGTGCCCCTCACCTGTCGGCGATGAGCCGGAGCGTGTAGCCGTCGGGGACCGTCTGGTGTTCGACGTAGTGCACGGACACCGGCGTAGCGCTCGACAAGCTCGGCGCGCTGGCGGCGGGAGCGGACATCGTCCGGAACGAGCTTGTCGCCCCCGACGGCAAGTTGGAGCACTGGCCGCTGGGAGCCCCGGCCGCACCATGAGACGAAGCAACCTCACCCCTAGACTCGGCAGATGCTCGAGAGCCGTCGCCTTCCACTGTGGGCGGGTCGCACGGCCGCGCTGCTGGGCATCGTGCTCGTGGCGTTCACCCTTCGCCAAGCAGTCGCTGCGGTCTCGCCGATCATCGGTGACGTCCGGGCCGACTTCCCCGTCTCGAACCTCGACGTCGGCCTGCTCGGCACCCTGCCGCCGCTGCTGTTCGCGGCCTCGGGGTTCACGGCCCCACGCGTCGCACGGCGCCTCGGGCTCGACGGCGGGATCGTCCTCGCGCTGGCCCTCATCACGGTCGGCCACCTCGTCCGCGCGGTCGCACCGGGTGTCGCGATGTTGCTGGTCGGCAGCATCTTGGCGTTCGCCGGGACCGGTGTCGGCAACGTGCTGCTGCCGTCCGTCGTCCGTCGCTACTTCCCCGACCGGGTGGCCCTGCTGACCGCGGTCTACGCGTGCATCGTCGGAGTTAGCACCGCGGTGCCGGCTGCCCTGGCGGCACCGATCGCGCAGTACGCCGGGTGGCGGACCTCGCTCGCCGTCTGGGCAGTCACCTCGGCGGCAGCACTCGTTCCCTGGCTCATCGTCCTCGCACAGCAGCGCCGACTGCGCCGCACCGACGCCGGTCTCGTCAGCCCCGCACCCACCGAGGTCGTCACCCGTCTGTGGCGATCCCGCGCCGCACTGTCGATCACCGCGCTCTTCTCCTCGAGCGCGATCTGCACCTACGCGGCCTTCGCCTGGCTGCCGGAGATCCTGCAGGGCGTCGCCGGATCGACGCCGACGGAAGCGGGCGTCCTCCTCGCCGTCACGGGCGTGATCAGTGTTCCCGGCGCGCTGATCACTCCTCTGCTCGTGCCCCGACTCCGCAACGTCGGCTGGCTCATCGCCGCCGGCGTCCTGAGCTTCGCTCTCGGATACCTCGGCCTGCTGCTCGCACCGGCGCCGCTCACCCTGCTCTGGGTGCTCCTGATCGGCTGCGGCTCGATCCTGTTCCCCGTCTGCCTCGTGCTCATCAACGTCCGCACCCGGACACACGGCGGAACTGTGGCGTTGAGCGGCTTCGCCCAAGGCACCGCGTACGCACTCGGAGCGCTCGGCCCGTTGCTGGTCGGGCTGCTCCACGACGCCAGTGGTGGCTGGACGCTGCCGCTGCTCTTCCTCCTCGCCGTCACACTCGCGGCAGCGATCCCCGCGATCCCCCTCGGCCGCCCGACGTTCGTCGAGGACGAGCTCAGCCGGTAGCGGATGCGACCGACGCGGTCCATGCGATCAGCTTGAGCGGACATAGTCCGGAACGAGCTGTCGACAGGCAGCCGAGTACGCTGCTCCATCTGGTCGGCCTGGAGGCTCGGTGCCGGCTGGTACCGAGCCTCCAGTCCGGATCAGGGTCACAGACACGCGGCGGCTGCGCCCCACCCCTCACATGTCGGCGATGAGACGGAGCGTGTAGCCGTCGGGGACCGTCTGGTGTTCGACGTAGTGCACGAACACCGGCGCTGCCTGGTCGGCCGTGAAGAGCTCTGACGGGTGCCGCGGCTCATGAGCAGCCTGCACGTCAATGGTCTCGGTGAGCGGTTCAGCGAGGTCGTGGTCACGGCCGATCACGTAGAACCGGTACTCGCCGTCGTCCTCAAGACGGCGGAGCTCGACGCTCATCTTCTCCGCGGTGCCCCCGGCCTGGAGGTAGGAGTTGCCGTACTCGTCAATGACCGACTGCGGACCGGCGCGCCAGGTCTGATCGTCGATCGGTGCGGAGAAGACGAGCCACGCGAAGTGGTCGCCGTTGTCGAGCAGGCCAAGGCTGCGGCGGATCTGGTCAGGGACCGGGCGGAACGTGTCGTTCAGGACGCTGCTGACAGAACCGTTGGTCTTCATGATGATCAAAGCGGGCTACTCCACGTGCTCGTAGGCGACAGAGGTGATCTTGATGCGCTCCCCACGCAGCGTTGCATACGCAGGCTTGTCATAGGAAACGCCGTTGTCAAACGCCTCCTGACTGGCGTCCTTCGACGTGCCACTCTTCACTTCAATTCCTTCGTACGTGCCGTCCGCCTTCTTCACCAGACCGTCGTAGTACCGAACCCGGTCTGCTCCGTCTTGTGATGCGCGCACGCGAGTGACGTCGACGTCGACGCCACGCTGCTCCTCGTACTGCTTGAGGCCCTGTGCCTCCTTCTGAGCGGAGTCAGCACGCGCCTTGTCGTTGCCCTCCGACCGGTACTCACCCTTGTTGTTGCGCCCGGGATGGTTCTCATTCGGGCCGTTCGGGTCTTTCTTCGCCTGCTCGACGTGGTCGGTGCGGTTGGGGCTGACTCGGTCATCGGTCATCGCGTGCACACCGAGCTGGCTTGCGCCTGCTGCAGCCGCTGTGGCACCCGCTGCCATCACCGCCGCACCGGAGATGTTCAACGGCACTCCGGCGATCGCTCCCACGCCGGTGATGTCGAGTGCGACACCCCCGCCTTCCATCGCTGCTCCTCCAACCATCGTCGCCAGGCCACCGAGGAGTTCGATGATCTCGTCCGGGTGGTGGACCATGGCATTGCCCATCGAGGCGAACACGTTCCCGGCGACCGCTGCAGCATCCTGCACGTACGGCCACGCCGCTTCTGCTTCCGCGCGGAGGACTGCCTCGCCCACGTCTTCGAGATTCCCCAAGGCGTTCAGCACCGAGGTCGCCGCGACCTCGGTGGGGGTCAAGCCCTTGGCGAAGAGCCGCTCAACATTGCGGACGAGCTTGTCGTCGGTCATCTTGTCGATGGCGGTGTTCTTCAGGGACCTATCGCTCCCAGCACGTTCGAATGCGTCTGCGATGCGGTCGATCCACACAGCATCAGCGCGGTTCTCCTCAAGGAACCGCTCAAACCCCGTCAGGAAGGTACACCCGTCGATCCGCACCCAAGAGCACGAAGCGGTGAACGCCTTCCACGAAACGGCGAGGGTCACGGCCTTTGCTTCCGCAGCTACGTCATTCGCCATACTGACGGTGCTGAAGCCACGCAGTCGTGCCGGGTCTGCCGAGCTCCGCCCCTGACCCGTGCCGCCCCCGGAGCGGCTTCGTTCGCGAGGTGTGAACGCCGCGTGGATCGCCGGCGGTTGCACTGCGACCTCCGAGGGTTTCGGTGCCCGGATTGCGAGCGGGGGCAGGGTACTCATGGCGATCAGCGACGTCGCCGCGGCTTGCTGGCGGTTGCGTTCGGCTTCATTCCAGGCATCGAGGGCGTCCAGCCGCTCTTCCTCGGCCTCCGCGGCGGCCTTGGCGTCGCGCACCTGCCCGGCTAGGTCGTTCAGGACCGACGCCAGCTTGCCCCGGTCAGCCGACTCGGCCAAGGCGGACTCGGTGAACCGGTCCGCGTAGGTCCCAGAGAAGTCTGCCGCTGCATCCTCGACCGCGGACCGCCGAGCACCGGCCTGAGCGCGGAGCTCGTCCTCCGCCGATGTGGCCGCCCTGATGACGGCATCTGCTGCCGCTGCGTCGAACTCGATCTTCCCCATGACGTCCCCCTCCGACCCACCCCGGTTCGGACTGCGACTCTACTGGAAGGCTGCGCCTGAACCGTCTTCTCCTCAGATCCCGCCTCATCGCAGGCGCCTGTGATCGCAGAAGTCGGTGCGAACACCTCGAATAACCCGCACGTTCCGCCCGAACTCGTCGAACTCGTCCGCGGGAAGAACGTCATGCTCGGGGCGATCGACGTCGCGACCGAGACCGTCGAGACACCCGAAGAAGTCGCCGAGGTCCTGCGCCGCGCGCTCGCGTTCGTGGACGCCGACAAGCTCAGATGCTTTGGTTCATTTTGACAGAACTCCTTGTGCAGCCAGGACACGGGTTGGCACAACAAAGCGCCCCGCAGGCCGAAGCCAGCGGGGCGCCCCAGAGTCACACCAGGATCAGAAGTCCCAGTCCTCGTCCTCAGTGCTCTCCGCCTTGCCGATGACGTACGACGAGCCAGAACCCGAGAAGAAGTCGTGGTTCTCGTCCGCGTTGGGCGACAGCGCCGACAGGATCGCCGGGTTCACGTCCGTCGTCTCCTTCGGGAACATCGGCTCGTAGCCCAGGTTCATCAGCGCCTTGTTGGCGTTGTAGTGCAGGAACTTCTTGACGTCCTCGGTCAGCCCGACCTGGTCGTAGAGGTCCTGCGTGTACTGGATCTCGTTCTCGTAGAGCTCGAACAGCAGGCTGAACGTGTAGTCCTTGATCTCCTGCTTGCGCTCCTCGGAAGCGCCTTCGAGGCCCTTCTGGAACTTGTACCCGATGTAGTACCCGTGGACGGCTTCGTCGCGGATGATCAGGCGGATCAGGTCAGCAGTGTTCGTGAGCTTCGCACGCGAGGACCAGTACATCGGCAGGTAGAAGCCGGAGTAGAACAGGAACGACTCGAGCAGCGTCGACGCGACCTTGCGCTTCAGTGGGTCGTCACCGGTGTAGTAGTCGAGGACGATCTGCGCCTTCTTCTGCAGGTTCACGTTTTCCGTGGACCAGCGGAAAGCGTCGTCGATCTCGGGCGTCGACGCCAGGGTCGAGAAGATCGACGAGTAGCTTTTGGCGTGCACCGACTCCATGAACGCGATGTTCGTGTAGACGGACTCCTCGTGCGGCGTGATCGCGTCGGGGATCAGGCTGATCGCGCCGACGGTGCCCTGGATGGTGTCCAGGAGCGTCAGACCCGTGAACACGCGCATGGTGAGCTGCTGCTCCTCCGGCGTGAGGGTGTTCCACGACTGCACGTCGTTCGACAGCGGCACCTTCTCGGGCAGCCAGAAGTTGTTGACGAGGCGGTTCCAGACCTCGACGTCCTTCTCGTCCTGGATGCGGTTCCAGTTGATCGCGCTGACCGAACGGATCAGCGGGATGGCCTTGCCCGTGGCGTGGACCGGGTCGGTGAGGGTCATGGTCTCTTCCTGGATATGGCTTGCCGTCGAGGTAGGCGGGGCAGGCGTGAACCTGCCCCGCCCCCAGCGCTACACGCGCTGCGTGATGGTGTCGTCGGGGTTTCGCTTCGCGCTTGCTGCTGTCACAAACTGCCCAGTACCAGCGGAACGATTCACCGTGCGGGAGTTGCCTGTGCCGCTACCCACACGCTCGGTGGTCGTCTTCGACGGCCAACGAGCGGCGGCAGCTGCATTGACGAAGCGGCCACTTGCAGCGCTTCGGTTGACACTTTTACCCACTGTCTTCACCTCCTCTCGGGACTGATTCAGCCCCGAGAGCCTGACCCGACTGGCCAGTTCGACTCATGTACAGTGGACGTTCCAGCGCTCAGTTGGAGTCCCTGTTAGGGGCTGTTCAGGACCAGGTTTTCGCGAACCTGGTCCTGAGCTCTTTGTGGACTTGTGCGGATCTGAAGGCGCGGTGCGGGCTGGCACCGCGCCTCCAGGCCGGGGGTGGTCGCGTCAGCGACCGGTGGTCGGCGTCGATGACGCCGAAGGCGTCACAGCATGCAGCTGACGCAGCCCTCGACCTCGGTGCCCTCGAGCGCGAGCTGGCGCAGACGGATGTAGTAGATCGTCTTGATGCCCTTGCGCCATGCGTAGATCTGCGCCTTGTTGATGTCACGCGTGGTGGCGGTGTCCTTGAAGAACAGCGTCAGGGACAGGCCCTGGTCCACGTGCTGCGTCGCCGCGGCATACGTGTCGATGATCTTCTCGGGGCCGATCTCGTACGCGTCCTGGTAGTAGTCCAGGTTGTCGTTCGTCATGAACGGCGCCGGGTAGTAGACGCGGCCGAGCTTGCCTTCCTTGCGGATCTCGATCTTCGACGCGATCGGGTGGATCGACGACGTCGAGTGGTTGATGTACGAGATCGAACCGGTCGGCGGGACGGCCTGCAGGTTCTGGTTGTAGATGCCGTGCTCCTGGACGGACGCCTTCAGCGCCTTCCAGTCGTCCTGCGTCGGGATGGTGATGTTCGCGTTGTCGAACAGCGACGCGACGCGGGGGGTGGCCGGCGTCCAGACCTGGTCGGTGTACTTGTCGAAGAACTCACCCGACGCGTACTTCGAGTCGCGGAAGCCGTCGAAGGTCTCCCCCGTCTCGATCGCGATGTTGTTCGAGGCGCGCAGGGCGTGGAACAGCACCGTGTAGAAGTAGATGTTCGTGAAGTCGATGCCCTCGTCGGAGCCGTAGAACACACGCTCACGAGCCAGGTAGCCGTGCAGGTTCATCTGGCCGAGGCCGATGGCGTGCGACTTGTCGTTGCCGTCCTCGACGGAACGCACCGAGGTGATGTGGGACATCTGCGAGACCGAGGTCAGGCCGCGGATGGCGGTCTCGATGGTCTTGCCGAAGTCCGGCGAGTCCATCGTGAGCGCGATGTTCAGCGAGCCGAGGTTGCAGGAGATGTCCTTGCCGATCTCCTTGTACGAGAGGTCCTCGTTGAAGGTGGTCGGGGTGTTGACCTGCAGGATCTCCGAGCACAGGTTCGACATGTTGATCCGGCCCTTGATCGGGTTGGCCTTGTTCACCGTGTCCTCGAACACGATGTACGGGTAGCCCGACTCGAACTGGATCTCCGCGATGGTCTGGAAGAACTCGCGGGCCTTGATCTTCGTCTTCTTGATGCGTGAGTCGTCGACCATCGCGCGGTAGTTCTCGGAGATCGGGACGTCGCCGAAGGGGACGCCGTAGACCTTCTCGACGTCGTACGGCGAGAAGAGGTACATGTCCTCGTTGTTCTTCGCGAGCTCGAACGTGATGTCCGGCACGACGACGCCGAGGGACAGCGTCTTGATGCGGATCTTCTCGTCGGCGTTCTCGCGCTTGGTGTCGAGGAACTTCATGATGTCCGGGTGGTGGGCGCTGAGGTAGACGGCGCCGGCACCCTGACGCGCACCGAGCTGGTTCGCGTAGGAGAAGGAGTCTTCCAGCAGCTTCATCACGGGGATGATGCCCGAGGACTGGTTCTCGATCTGCTTGATCGGGGCGCCGGCCTCACGGATGTTGGAGAGCAGCAGGGCCACGCCGCCGCCGCGCTTCGAGAGCTGCAGCGACGAGTTGATCCCGCGCGAGATCGACTCCATGTTGTCCTCAATGCGGAGGAGGAAGCAGGAGACGAGTTCGCCGCGCTGGGCCTTCGCGGTGTTGAGGAACGTCGGCGTCGCGGGCTGGAAGCGGCCGGCGATGATCTCTTCGACGAGGTCGATCGCGAGCTGCTCGTTGCCCTGGGCCAGGCCGAGGGCGGTCATCACGACGCGGTCCTCGAAGCGCTCGAGGTAGCGCTTGCCGTCGAACGTCTTGAGCGTGTAGCTCGTGTAGTACTTGAACGCACCGAGGAACGTCTGGAACCGGAACTTCTTCGAGTACGCCAGGTCGTTGAGCCGCTGGATGAAGTCCATCGAGTACAGGTCGATCGTCGCCTGCTCGTAGTACTCGTTCTCGACCAGGTAGTCCAGCCGCTCCTTCAGGTTGTGGAAGAAGACGGTGTTCTGGTTGACGTGCTGCAGGAAGAACTGCTTGGCCGCCTCACGATCCTTGTCGAACTGGATGTTCCCGTCCGCGTCGTAGAGGTTGAGCATCGCGTTGAGGGAGTGGTAGTCCATCCCCGTCTGCGGAGACGTCAGATCGACGTCTGCAACTGCTGCGTCCAAAATGCTTCCAATCCTGAGTTGACCGCCACCACGTCGTCGGGGGTCCCGAAGACTTCGAAGCGGTAGAGAACGGGGACTCCGCACTTGCGCGCGACGATGTCCCCGGCGAGACCGAACGCCTCGCCGAAGTTGGTGTTCCCGCCGACGATGACGCCCCGGATCAGTGCCCGGTTGTGTTCGTCGTTGAGGAACTTGATGACCTGCTTGGGGACCGCTCCGTGTCCGTTGCCGCCACCGTAGGTGGGGAGGACCAGGACGTACGGGCCGTCCGCCCGCAGGGGCGGCTCACTCGCGTGCAGCGGGATCCGGTCGGCGTCCTGGCCGAGCTTCTCCACGAACCGGGCGGTGTTGCCCGAGACACTCGAGAAGTAGACGAGGCGGCTCATGGTGCGCTCCCTGACGAAGGTGCGGACTGCGGACCGGAGGGGTGTGGTGGAGGTGGGACGAGCCTCCTGGCCGTCCACCCGCCACCGGGCGTCGCGGGCCGAGTGGCCCGCGAGGCGTCAGGCCAGTTCGGCGCTGAGGGTGGCGATCTTGTCGGGGCGGAAGCCCGACCAGTGGTCGTCGTCGGTCACGACGACGGGGGCCTGCATGTAGCCCAGGCTCTTGACGTGCTCGAGGGCGGCTTCGTCCGTGGAGACGTCGTGCACTTCGTACTCGATGCCCTTGTTGTCGAGGGCGCGGTACGTCGCAGTGCACTGGACGCAAGACGGCTTGGTGTACACGGTGACGGCCATGATCTCCCCTGGTTCTGGGCCCGGTTGGAGGCCCGTCGTTCTGGTGCTGTGTTGTCGATGACGCTACTACATGTAGTGCCCGATGGGCGGGTGGACCACTAGAGGAAGTGTTACACCCCTGTAGTTTCCACAACGTCATCCACAGTCTGTGGATTCCCGTGAGGCCCGGTTTTCCGCCACTCTGCCACCGCCCACCGACACTTCCCACACCCTGTTGGGGGGCCTTGTCCACGGGTGTGGAAACCTCCCGCTCGGCGTGTCTGAGAGCGCTGCGCGGACACCGCCCCGAGTACCGTCCCCCGCACGGGTGGCACCGTTCTCCACAGCCGCCGCAACGCGGTCCGTCCGGTCCGTACACTCGTCTCGTGAGCGCGTACGGGTCCCTGCTGAAGACGCCCGGGGTCGGCCGGGTCATCGCCGCGCAACTCACCGCGCGGTTCCCGTTCGGCATGCTGTCACTGGCGTACCTGCTGCACGTCGAGCACATCTTCGACTCGTACGGCGCAGCCGGACTCGTCCTGGCGACCACGAGCATCGGCCAGGCCCTCGCCGGTCCGCTCACCAGCCGCTGGATGGGCCGCTGGGGCATGCGCCCCGTCCTCATCCTGACGAGCATCGTGGCGCTGGTGACGATGGGCGTCATCGCCTTCTTCGTGATGCCGCTCTGGGCCTACGTCGTGATCGGCTTCGTCGGCGGTCTGGCGGTCCCGCCGGTGCAGCCCGCCGTCCGCACCATCTACCCGAAGATGGTCACGTCCTCGCAGCTCACCCCGCTCTTCTCCCTCGACGCCAGCGCGCAGGAGCTCATCTGGGTCGCCGGCCCGGTCATCACCACGTTCGTCGCGACGCAGATCGGCACGGTCCAGGCGATCGTCGTCGCGATGGTGTTCCTGCTCATCGGTGGCGCCTGGTTCATCGCCTCCCCCGAGCTCGGCCGGGTCCGCATCCCCCGCTCGAAGCGCGCGTTCGGGGTCGTCATGAAGCGGCCGTCGGTCGTGGTCGCCACCGTCACCGGCCTGCTGCTCATCGGCGCGTGTGCCGCGGTGGAGGCCAGCGTCACCAGCGTCTTCGGCGAGGGCAGCCCGAACGCCGGCATCGTCCTCGCCGTGTTCGCGGTCGGGTCGCTCGTCGGCGGTCTCGCGCTGGGGCACCTCCCGATCTCGCCGAACGCCCTCTGGTTGCGCATGACGATCGTCTTCGTCGGACTCGCGCTGGCGGTCGGCAACCCGACCTTCTGGTGGCTCTGCATCTCGCTGGTCATCGCCGGCGCCGGCATCGCCCCCGCGCTGACGGTGATGTTCGGCTCGGTCTCCGCCACCGTCAAGTTCTCCGACACGGCCGAGGCCTACGGCTGGATGGGCACCGGCCAGCTCATCGGTGCCGCCGGTGGCTCCGCGGTCGCGGGCTTCCTGATCGACAGCAACGGCCCGAGCGGCGGGCTGATGGTCGGTGCCGTGATGGCGGCGGCCGGTGTCGTCTTCCCCCTGGTCGTGCGCCGGTGGTTGCCCGACCTGCGTGGTCGTGACGCCAGCCCGCTGCCCGACACCGAGCCGGTCCACCTCCCCACCTGATCCGTCGCTCCGGGAGTTCTCCACAAGACGTCCTGGAGGCACGGCTCGCCCCCGTCACGGCGGGCAGGATGGGTGCATGGTCATCTCCACCCCCCTCCGCGACGGCCGGAGCATCCCCACCATCGGCTTCGGCGTCTACAAGGTCGACGACGCCCAGGCCGCGACGGCCGTCGGTCTCGCACTGGACGCCGGGTACCGGCACGTCGACACGGCCGAGATGTACGGCAACGAGCGTGGCGTCGGGCAGGCGATCCGGGCCTCCCGGCTGGAGCGCGATGACGTGTTCGTGACCACGAAGGTGTGGAACGAGCACCAGGGGCGTGACGGCACGCTGCGGGCGTTCGACGCCAGTCTCGAGCGGTTGGGGCTCGACGCGGTCGACCTGTACCTGATCCACTGGCCGGCGGCGGCGAACGACCGCTACGTCGAGACCTGGCGCACCCTCGTCGAACTCCGCGAGTCCGGGCGGGCGCGCAGTGTCGGCGTCTCGAACTTCCAGGTGCCGCACCTCGAGCGGATCATCGACGAGACCGGCGAGGTCCCCGCCGTCAACCAGGTCGAGCGGCACCCGTGGTTGCCGCAGCGCGAACTGATGGCGTTCCACGAGCAGCACGGCATCGTCACGGCCGCGTGGTCCCCGCTCGGCCGCGGACGACTGATCGAGGATCCGGTCCTGGTCGGCATCGCGGCCGCGCACGACGTCAGCGTCGCCCAGGTGCTGGTCCGGTGGAACGTGCAGCAGGGCGTCGTCGTCCTGCCGAAGTCCGTGACGCCGTCGCGGATCCGCTCGAACCTCGACGTCGACGGCTTCGTCCTGACGGACGACGAACTCTCCGCGATCGCCAGCCTCGAGTCCGGGCAGCGCACGGGCTCGCACCCCGACGCCGTCGCCTGACCGGGCTCGTCGCCGCATCCGCCGCCGTCGTCATCACGCGGAACACCGGTGTTCGTCAGTCGCGCCGCGGAAGCGCGCGGCGTCACCGACGAACACCGGTGTCTTGTCGAAGCCCGGAGCCCGGAGCCCGAGGCCCAGAGGGGCTCAGCCCCGGCGGTCCTCCTCGGACTGCCACGGCAGGTGCAGGTCGCCCGGCTCGGGCTCGACGTCACCGGCGTCGTCCGCGCCACCGGTCCCCGGGGCTGCGACGATGCGCGAGGGGTCGATGCCGTCCTCGCGCAGGTCGTCGTCGTCGCGCTGCTTCGTCTGTGACGCGTCCATCTCCCGCTCGCTCGACGGGCTGTACGACGTGTCGGCGGCCCGCTGCTCGCGCCCGCTCACCCCGTCGACGTCGTCGCTGTGCGCTGCCGAGGTCAGGGCGTCGGAGCGGTCCCGGTCGTCGGAGTGCTCGGGGCCTGCGATGTCGTTGCTCATGCTGTTTCCTCCCGTTTCCCCGAACGCTAGGCGGCGGACGGCTGCGGACTCCCAGGGCACCGGTCCGATCGGGGCACATTCGGACGCACCCTCGCAGGTCCGTTACGCTCGTCGGGCACTCGCCACCACCAGGAGGTCCACCGTGACGATCGTCGCCGCCGCTGACGGCTCAGCCCTCGGCAACCCCGGCCCTGCCGGCTGGGCCTGGTACGTGGACGACGACCGCTGGGCTGCCGGCGGCTGGCCCCGCGGCACCAACAACCAGGGCGAGTTGACCGCCGTCCTGCAGCTCCTCAAGGCCACGAAGGACACCGGGGAACCGCTGCACATCCTCTGCGACAGTCAGTACGCGATCAAGGCCTGCACCGAGTGGCTCGCCGGCTGGAAGCGCAAGGGCTGGCGGAAGGCCGACGGCAAGCCGGTGCTCAACGTGGAGATCATCCAGGAGCTCGACGCCGAGCTGCAGGGCCGCAAGGTGACGTTCGAGTGGGTCCGTGGGCACATGGGCCACGAGATGAACGAGGCCGCCGACGTCCGTGCCCGTGGTGCGGCGACGGCGTACCAGA
The DNA here is from genome assembly GCF_003234045.1 of Curtobacterium sp. MCPF17_047. NCBI lineage: Bacteria > Bacillati > Actinomycetota > Actinomycetes > Micrococcales > Microbacteriaceae > Curtobacterium > Curtobacterium sp. MCPF17_047. The sequence continues at coordinate 133,029 of NZ_QKSF01000010.1, forward strand.
ACCGCACCGAGGTCCCGACCGGACCGGGCTGGCCGGGCGTCGACGTTCCGGAGCCGGCGGCGATCCCCGAGGTCGCTCCCCCCGCGACGCTCTTCTAGACCGCAGGACCGACAGCCACACGACAGACAGCGAGGGCGGGACCGTTCGGTCCCGCCCTCGCTGTCTGTCGTACTGGACTCAGTAGGTGCCGTCGCGGCGGTCCTGCCGGGTGATCTGCTCGCCGGAGGCCGGGTCGACCCCGGAGCGCGTGGTGGTGGTCGTCCGACGTCCGCCGAAGCCGACCGCCAGGCTGATGATGAGCAGGATGACGCCGGCGGCCATCAGGATGTAGCCGATGAGGCGCAGGTCGATGCCGGCGACCTGGTAGTCGACCGCGAACGCGACGATGGCGCCGATCACGATCAAGGCGATGCTGGAGCCGATTCGCATGGGGGTTCCTTCCGTGGGCTGCGGCTGACCGTACCCGGTCGGCAGCCCGCGTGTTCTGGCTCAGTCGACGTCGACCTCGGCCCACCCGTCGAAGCGTCCGATCTCGGTGACGCGGACCACGGCCTCGCCGGCGTCGTCGGAGGCGTCGAGGTCGATGGTCGCCGAGAACCCGAAGTCCTTGTCGCCCGCCGGGTCGGCGAAGATCTGCCGTGCACGCCAGGAGCGGCCCTGTTCGGAGAGCACGAGGTACTGCATGGACCGGGCTTCGGCGTCGATGCCGATCGTGTCGTGCTCGTCGTAGTACTCCTCGAGCACGTTGTCCCACGCGTGCTGGTCGAACCCGGCGGTGGCGTCGAGTTCGCCGAGTCCCTCGATGTCGTCCCGGGCGGCCAGCAGCACCCGCTGGAAGAGGGCGTTGCGCACGAGGACCCGGAAGGCCCGGACGTTCCCGGTCAGGCGGGCGGGCTGTGGCGGCGCGATCTCCTCGTGATCCGCTTCGGCGAGCGCGATGTCCCCGTTCATCAGCGCTTCCCACTCGTCGACGAGCGAGGAGTCGACCTGGCGGACGAGCTCGCCGAGCCACTCGATGATGTCGTCGAGCTCCTGGGTGCGGTGTTCGTCCGCGATGGTCTGCCGCATGGTGCGGTAGGCGTCCGACAGGTACCGCAGCACCAGGCCCTCGGAGCGCGTGAGCTGGTAGAAGCGCACGTAGTCACCGAAGGTCATCGCTCGCTCGTACATGTCGCGGACGACGGACTTCGGGGAGAGCGAGAAGTCGAGCACCCAGGGCTGTTCGTCGGCGTAGCTCTCGTACGCGGCGGTCAGCAGTTCGTCGAGTGGTTTCGGCCAGGTGACCTCTTCGAGGAGCTCCATCCGCTCGTCGTACTCGATGCCCTCCTGTTTCATCCGGGCGACCGCTTCGCCGCGTTCCTTGAACTGCTGCTGCGACAGGATCGCGCGGGGGTCGTCGAGGGTCGCTTCGACGATGGACACCATGTCGAGAGCGAAGGTCGGCGACTCCGGGTCGAGCAGTTCGAACGCGGCGAGCGCGAACGGTGACAGTGGCTGGTTGAGCGCGAAGTTCGCCTGGAGGTCGACGGTCAGTCGGTAGGTGCCGTCGACCTTCTCGATGACACGGGCGTTGATCAGCGTCCGCGCGATCGTGAGCGCCCGACGTGCCATCGCGAGCTGGCGGGCACGCGGTTCGTGGTTGTCGTAGACCAGGGAGCGGACGTCCTCGAACGCGTCCCCGCCGCGGGCGACGACGGACAGCACCATGGCGTGCGTGATCCGCATCCGGGACACCATCGGCTCGGGCTCGGCGGCGATCAGGCGTTCGAACGACGCCTGACCCCAGGACACGAAGCCCTCGGGTGCCTTCTTCCGCTTGATCTTGTTCTTCTTCTTCGGGTCGTCGCCGGCCTTGGCGACCGCGCGGGCGTTCTCGATGTCGTGCTCGGGTGCCTCGGCGACGACGTCGCCCTCGGTGTCGTACCCGGCACGTCCGGCACGTCCGGCGATCTGGTGGAACTCGCGTGCGGAGAGCTGGCGCATCTTGGTGCCGTCGAACTTCGTCAGACCGGTGAACAGGACGGCGCGGATCGGGACGTTGATGCCGACGCCGAGGGTGTCGGTGCCGCAGATGACGGGCAGCAGGCCACGCTGGGCGAGCTGTTCGACCAGCCGCCGGTACTTCGGCAGCATGCCGGCGTGGTGGACGCCGATGCCCGCCCGGATCAGGCGTGACAGGGTCTGCCCGAACCCGGCGCTGAAGCGGAAGCCGGCGATGGCCTCGGCGATCTGGTCCCGGCGTTCGCGGGAGGCGACCTTCGCGGACATGAGCGCCTGGGCTCGCTCGAGTGCCGCGGCCTGGGCGAAGTGCACGATGTAGACCGGTGCCTTGCCCTCGTCGAGCAGCCGTTCGACGGTCTCCTGCACGGGGGTCATCACGTACTCGTACTCGAGCGGCACGGGGCGCGAGACCCCGGTGACCCGTGCGGTCGACCGACCGGTACGGCGGGAGAGGTCGTCGGCGATGGTCGTGACGTCCCCGAGGGTGGCGGACATCAGCAGGAACTGCGCCTTCTCGAGCACGAGCAGCGGCACCTGCCACGCCCACCCCCGGTCGGCGTCGCCGTAGAAGTGGAACTCGTCCATGACCACGACGTCGACGTCCGCGTCGGGACCCTGGCGGAGCGCGAGGTTCGCGAGGATCTCGGCGGTGCAGCAGACGATCGGGGCGTCGGCGTTCACGGCGGAGTCGCCCGTGACCATGCCGACGTTCTGGGCGCCGAACAGGTCGACGAGCTGGAAGAACTTCTCGGACACCAGGGCCTTGATCGGCGCGGTGTAGTAGCTGCGCTTGCCCTCCGCGAGCGCGGCGAAGTGCGCACCGGCGGCGACGAGGGACTTGCCGGTGCCGGTCGGGGTGCTCAGGACGACGTTGGCGCCGGAGACGAGTTCGATGAGGGCTTCGTCCTGCGCCGGGTAGAGCGGACGTCCGCCGGAGGCCGCCCACTCGGCGAAGGCGAGGTAGACGGCGTCCGGATCGACGACACCGCCCTCGGCCGCCGGCAGTGCGGCGACGAGCGGAGGGGCGGTGGTGACGTCGGTCATGTGCCCATCCTCCCAGCCCCACGCCTGACACGGCCCGCACCTCCCGCAGATGCATGCGCCCGCATAGACTCGCCGTGTGCGTGAACTCGGATTCCTCTCCTTCGTCCCGAACCACGGCGGTGCTCCCGGTGCCGCGAGCGCCCTGGAGGACGGGCTGCGGCTCTTCCAGACCGCCGAAGCCCTGGGCTACGGCACCGGGTGGGTGCGCGGTCGGCACTTCGAGCCCTTCCTCACCAGCCCGATGACGTTCTTCGCCGCCGCAGCCCAGCGGACCAGCACGATCGGCTTCGGCACCGCGGTGCTCGGCATGCGCTACGAGGACCCGGTGCGCCTGGCCGAGGACGCCAGCACCGTCGACCTGCTCAGCGGCGGCCGGGTCCAGCTCGGCATCAGCACGGGCATCGCCGGCTACGGCCCGATCCTGGACCCGGTGTTCGGCGGCTCCGAGCGGCCCTTCCGCGACGAAGCCGAGGCACGCGCGGCCCGGCTGCTCGAGGTCCTGCACGGCGACGCCCTCGGCTCGGCCGGCAAGGGCTACGAGAGCATCCCCGCCGACGCCGAACTGACCCTGCAGCCGCAGAGCCCCGGCCTGCTCGACCGCGTCTGGTGGGGCGGCGGCAGCATGGGCACCGCGGTCCGCACGGCCGAGAAGGGCCTGCTGCTGCACTGCTCGACGCTGAACACCGAGGACACCGGCGCACCGTTCGCCGAAGCGCAGGCCGACCAGATCGCCGCGTACCGCTCCCGGTTCGCCGAACTGCACCCGGACCGACAGTCGAAGGTCGCCGTCGGCCGGATCATCGTCCCGCTGCTCGACGACCACGACCACGACGTCCACCGGGAGTTCCTCACCGGGTACGCGTCCGGCATGGACGACGAGGGTCGACCGCTGTCGGGTCCGCCGTTCCGCTTCAGCAGGGTCCTGTCCGGCGAGCCGGCAGCCATCGTCGACGCCCTGCGTGCCGACCCGGCCGTGGCGGCGACCGACGAGCTGGTCGTGACCCTGCCCGCCAACGGTGACAGCGCCTCCCACGAGCGGATCCTCCGCATCGTCGCCGAGGAGATCGCACCGGTGGTCCGCGCCGTCTGAGCGCCCACGAGCGGCACCGGCGCCCGGCCCCGCCACCGGCCCCGGCGCCGGGGCGCCGTCCGGCCTCAGCGTCCAGCGGGGCCCACGGGCCGGTGAGTTCCGTGGGCTGCACCGCCGGACGACCATCGGCGTTCCTGATCCGAACGCGATGGTGCACTCATCGTTCCACCTGCGCACCTTTTTGTCACCCGTGACGAATCCGCTCCGCACGACCACGGTGCCGCCGCGGGAACGAGGCCGTGCCGCCCCCGGGAACGGGGATGCACCCGCGGGAACGAGGATGCGCCCCCGCAACGAGTGCGGGGGCGCATCAGGACGCATCAGGACCACCGGGGCGTCATCGGCCGGATCAGGAGGCCGCGACACTCGCTCGGCAGTCCTTGATCGATGCGTGCGCCGACGGTAACCAGCCGACTGGCGCACCTCCGATCGTACCGATGCGACCGGGCACGGTGCGGAAAGTGGACGGAATCACAGCCTCCTGGCGCGCTCCAGTCCGAGGGTCACGGACGTCGTCGGCCCGCCTCCGGCCCGGCCGGTACCGTCCGTACCTGGCTGCGTCCACCACCGGCAGGGCAGGATGGGCGTGACCCGACCCGGGGTCTCGACGACGAGGTGGAGTGACGCGATGACGCGTGTAGTGGTGACCGGTGGCAGCGGCAAGCTCGGACGGGCGGTCGTCCGCGACCTCGACGAGCACGGGTACGACGTCGTGCTCCTCGACCGCGTGGCTTCCCCGGACAAGCCCGAGCGGGTGCAGTTCGTGCGGACGGACCTCACCGACTACGGGCAGGTGCTCAACACGTTCCTCGGCGTCGACGACCGCTACGACTCCGTGGACGCGGTCGTGCACCTCGCCGCCGTCCCTGCGCCGGGCCAGGTGCCGGACGTCGCACTCATCACGAACAACGTGACCGCATCGATCAACGTGTTCCACGCTGCCCGCGCGGCCCGCATCCGGAACGTCGTGTGGGCCTCCAGTGAGACGCTGCTGGGGATCCCGATGGGCGAGCACCACCCGCCCTACCTGCCCGTCGACGAGGAGTTCGCGGTCCGCCCGCAGTCGTCGTACTCGCTCGGCAAGGCGGTGGAGGAGGAGATGGCCCGCCACTTCACCCGCTGGGACCCGCAGCTGAAGATGATCGGTCTGCGCTTCTCGAACGTGATGGACGAGACCGACTACCCGGCGTTCCCGTGGGACGCCACCCCGGAGGCGAAGACCTTCAACCTGTGGTCCTACATCGACTCGCGCGACGGCGCCCAGGCGGTCCGCAAGGCCGTGGAGAGTGAGCTGACCGGGTTCGAGGCGTTCATCATCGCCAGCCCGGACACCGTGATGGACACCCCGACGCTGGAGCTCGTCGAGCAGTTCCTGCCGGACGTCGAGCGCCGCGCCGAGATCGACGGCGTCAGCTCGCTCCTGTCGTCGGAGAAGGCCCGCGAGCTCCTCGGCTACTCGCCCGAGCACACCTGGCGCCCCTGACCCCTCCGCAAAACGCAACGTCGGCGGCGACTCACAGCGGTACTCCGTTGCGTGGGGCCGCCGACGTTGCGTTCCGCGGGTCTAGGCGGGGAGCAGCAGGCCGTCGAGGACCAGGTCGCGCAGGCGCGGCAGCAGGTCCGCGGTCAACGCCTGGTCGTCGACACCCGTGAGCTGGGCGATCGCGCCGATGATCTGGCCGACCGTCAGCTCACCGTCGGCGGCACCGACGAACGCGGCGAGCGCGGTGTCGGCGTCGACCCGGCGGCCGAACCCGCCGCCCTGCACGAGCGTCATCACGGTGGGGTCGTCGTTGCCGGGCCAGTAGTGCCGTTCCTCGGTGACGTCGCCGGCGACGCGGAGGTGCGCGGCGGCGAACGCGTCGTCGTCACGCTCGGCGAGCCAGGAGACGGCGTCCAGGACGCGGGCGATCGTCGCGCCGAGGCCGGCGGGGTTGGAGCCGAGCACCTGCGGGAGGCGTTCGAAGCGGCGGAGGTCGGGCGAGCCTCCGGACCGGACGACGACGTAGCCGAAGCCGACCCCGGTGACGTGGCGGACGCGGAAGTCGTCCAGCCAGGCGTCGACCAGGTCGTCGAAGACGGGCGTGCCGGGCTTCGTGCCGCCGTCGCGGATCCAGGTCTCGGCGTAGGCGGGCGGGTCTTCGCGCTCGCGTTCGACCACCCACACGTCCAGGTCGGTGTCGGCGAACCAGGAGCGGACGCGCTCCAGTCCGTCCTGCCCCCACCGGTGTTCCCAGTTGCCGAGCAGCTGTGCGGTGCCGCCCGGCTCGAGGTGCTCGGCCAGTCCGCGGAGGACGGTCTCGACGAGGGCGTCGCCGACCATGCCGCCGTCCCGGTACTCGTAGGCGGGGACGCCCGCACGGCGGGGCGTGATGACGAACGGCGGGTTCGAGACGATGCGGTCGAACCGCTCCCCCGCGACCGGTTCGAACAGTGAACCGAGACGGAAGTCGATGCCGTCGACGCCGTTGAGTTGCGCGTTGAACCGGGCGATGTCGATCGCCCGTCGTGAGATGTCGGTGGCGACGACCTGGTCGGCGAAGCGTCGGGCGTGCATCGCCTGGATGCCGCACCCGGTGCCGAGGTCGAGCACCCGCCGCACCGGCACGGGCAGCTGCAGGCCACTCAACGTGGTGGTGGCCCCACCGACGCCGAGGACGTGCTCCTCGGTGATGGCGTGTCCGAGGGCGAGTTCACCGAGGTCGGAGACGATCCACCAGCTGCCGGCGCCCAGGTCGTCGACGAACGCGTACGGGCGGAGGTCGACGGCCGCAGCGACGGTGTCCCCGTCGACGCGCAGGACCCCGGCCGCGACCAAGGAGTCCACGCCGGCGGACGGGAACGCGGCCGAGGCATCGGCCCGCGGCACCGGCAGGCCCAGCACGAAGAGCGTGGCGATGGTGGACAGCGGTGTCGTCGGGCGGGCGGCGAGGGCCCGACGGGCGGCGACGCGCACCCCACGGTGCAGGGCGGCGGCCGCCTCTGTCCCCCAGAGTGCGTCGACCCCCTCGACGGAGTAGCCGGCGGTGGTCAGGTCCGCGGCGAGCGCCGAGGTGACGGCGGGCTCGGCGACGACGTCGGGCAGCGTGTCCGCGGCTGTGCGCTCCCCGCTCATGCCAGGGCCTCGGCACGGACCAGGCCGGCGGGCACCTGCCAGTCGAGGACCAGGTCGAGCAGGCCCGGGAACCGCTGCTGGACCTCGTCGGTCCGGACGCGGCTGACCCGGGTCAGTCCCTCGAGGTGTTGCTCGAGCAGACCGGCTTCACGGAGCACCCGGAAGTGGTGCGTCAGCGTGGACTTCGGCCGGTCGATGCCGACCCACCCGCAGGAGCGTTCCTCGCCCGCGCCGTCCACGAGGTAGCGGTGCAGGATCGACAGCCGGATCGGGTCGGACAGGGCGTCCAGGACCGTCGGGAGGTCCATCTCGCCGACCGTGGGCTGCGGCAGCGGGCTGTGCTGCGGGAGCAGTTCGGCTCCGTCGGTGCGCTCGGGCATGCACGGACGGTACCACTCCGGGCCCGCCAGTACGAGTTGCGTCGTACAGGGCGCGTACGGTACGAATGCACTCGTACAACGAAAGGGACGGCCATGCAGTCACCACGTTCCGTCGCAGGGTTCTGGATCCTCGCGACGATGCTCCTCGTCTCGGTCGCCTCGTCGGCCGTGCCGTCCCCGATCTACCCGGTCTACGCGGCCGAGTGGCACCTCACCCCGCTGATGCTCACGGCCGTGTTCGCGATCTACGTCGCCGGACTGCTGCTCAGCCTGCTCGTCGCCGGACAGCTGTCGGACCACGTCGGTCGGAAGCCCGTCCTGATCGTCGGCGGCCTCGGCGTCGCCGTCTCGCTGGGCCTCTTCGCCGTCGCCGACGGGCTCGGCGCGCTCATCGTCGACCGCATCGTGCAGGGCGTCTCCGTGGGGCTGCTCATCGGCGCGCTCGGCGCGGCGCTCATCGACAACTCGCTCGAACGGCACCCCTCGCTCGCCGGCGTCCTCAACGGCGTCATCCCGCCGATCGCCCTCGCCACCGGTGCCCTGTCGAGCGGCGCCCTCGTCGAATGGGGCCCCGCGCCGGAGCAGCTCGTCTACGTGCTGTTCGGGTCGCTCCTCGTGCTGCTCGTCGTCGCCCTGGCGGTGGTCCCGGAGCAGGTCGTCCGTCGACCCGGGGCCCTGCGGTCGCTCCGTCCCACGGTGTCGGTTCCACGGGCCTCCCGTCGGCTGTTCCGGAGCGTCGCCGGATCGCTCGTGTCCAGCTGGGCGCTCGGCGGACTGTTCCTGTCCCTCGTCCCGTCCGCGCTCGGCGTGGTCTTCGGCATCCACAACCACTTCGCCGCGGGCGCCCTCATCGCCGTCGTCACCGGCGTCGGTGCACTGACGGGACTGGTGATCCAGCGGATGGACACGCGGAAGGCGGTCCTGATCGGCCTCGTCGCCCTCGTGCTGGGACCGGTCGTCACCGTCACGTTCGTGTTCGTGCCGTCGCTGCCTGGCCTCGTCGTCGGCAGTGCGATCGCCGGTGTCGGCTTCGGCGCGGGCTTCCAGGCACCGCTCCGGATGCTGCTCGCCACCGCCGCCCCCACCCACCGCGCAGGACTGCTGTCGACGATCTACGTGGTCAGCTACCTGGCCTTCGGCGTCCCGAGCGTCATCGGCGGGTTCCTCGAGCCGTCGCTCGGCCTCGTGCCGGTGCTCGCCGGCTACGGCGCGTTCATCGTCCTGGCAGCGGTCGTCGCCCTCGTGCTGCAGGTGACGTCGAAGGACGCCGCGCAGGTCGAGGAAGCCGCGGCGGAAGCGGTCGAACTGACGGCGACGGGCTCGGTCCGCACGGTCTGACGCGAGCTCCGGTGCGGGTCCTGGTCGCTAGTGCCCGGGACGCGCGGTCCGACCGCGGGGGCTCTGCACCCCGACGTTCCGGTGTGCCTCGGCGTGTGCGGCGTCGACGTCCGCCTTGCCCCGGTCCGCCGCGTCACGCATCCGCTTCGACGGCGCGTGGCGCTTCGCCCAGTCCCAGAACCGGTGCAGCTTCGCACGGAGCCACGTGATGATCCGGTGGAAGAAGTGGAACTCGCTCGCCAGCACGGTCAGGCCGACGAAGACCACGAGCCACCCCGGACCCGGCAGCGGCACCAGGATCAGGCCGATGACGACGATCAGACCACCGACGATCCCGACCAGGACCTTGTAGAAGAGGTGCACGTGCGGGCGGGCGTGGATCCAGGTGCGCATGTCCCGGAACCACTGGAAGCGCTGGCGTCCGCCGTCACCCGGGTCCGTGGACGATGTCGCCGCGGACGCGTCGGGAACGCCGCTCCGGGGAGGCTCAGTCGGGTCGCCGTGCATGTCCGAACGCTAGGGCGCGCGGCTGGGAAACCGCGGCGGAACCGGTCGGTGCTCGGTGCGGACGGCGCATCGCGTGCCGTGCTCCTGCGCACCCCGCGCCTCCGGTCCGGACGGGAGGCCCGTCACGCGTGCGCGACGCACGTCGCCGCCCACGGGACGGCGGCCAGGCGCGCCTCCGGGATCGGCTCCCCACCCACGGCGCAGCGGCCGTAGGTCCCCGCGTCGAGGCGCCCGAGGGCCACGTCCACCTGCTCGACGCGCCGGCGGGCGTCGTCCCGCACCGCGCCGAGGGACCCGCGCTCCCAGGCAAGGGTCGAACCCTCCGGGTCGTGTTCGTCGTCCGTGTTCGCGCCGTCCCGGGCGTCACTGACGTCCTGCATGCTCAGCTCGACGTCGACCAGCAGCTTGCTCGCGCGAGCCCGTTCAGCCTGCAGGGCGGTTCGCGGCTCGAAGTCCATGTCGCCGACGGTAGTCCGCGGAATGGACCTCGACCCGGATGCGTTCGCATGCACATGACGAAGATCGGGTTCCTCTCCTTCGGGCACTGGCGTGACGTCCCCGGGTCGAAGGTCCGCAGTGGGCGCGAGTCGCTCGTGCAGGCCATCGACCTCGCCGTGGCGGCCGAGGAGGCGGGCGTCGACGGCGCGTACTTCCGCGTGCACCACTTCGCACCCCAGCAGGCCGCACCCTTCCCCCTCCTGTCGGCGATCGCGGCCCGTACCAGCCGCATCGAGATCGGCACCGGCGTGATCGACATGCGCTACGAGAACCCGCTGTACATGGCGGAGGAGGCGGCGGCCACCGACCTCATCTCCGGCGGCCGACTGCAGCTCGGCGTGAGCCGGGGATCACCCGAGACCGCTCTCGCCGGCTACCGCTCGTTCGGCTACGTGCCGGAGGCGGACGACGAGAACGGCGCCGACCTGGCCCGTGACCACACCGCGGTCTTCCGCCGCGCGATCGCCGGCGAGCCGATGGCGAACGCGAACCCGCAGATGACCGGTGCGGTCGGGTCGCTCGCGATCACGCCGCGGTCCGACACCCTGTCCGAGCGCATCTGGTGGGGTGCCGGCACCCGCGCCACTGCCGAGTGGACCGCCGAGCAGGGCATGAACCTGATGTCGTCGACCCTGCTCACCGAGGACACCGGCGTGCCCTTCGACCAGCTGCAGGCGGAGCAGATCGAGCGCTTCCGAGCCACCTGGCGCGAGAGCGGCTGGGACCACGAACCCCGGGTGAGCGTCAGCCGCAGCATCATCCCGATCATCGACGACGAGTCGCGCCACTACTTCGGCGTCCGCGCACAGGTGGAGGGGCAGGACCAGGTCGGGCACCTGGACGGGGGCCTCGCCCGGTTCGGCCGTTCGTACATCGGCGAACCCGAACAGCTCGTCGCGGAACTCGCCGCCGACCAGGCCGTCCGGGCTGCCGACACGGTCCTCGTCACGGTGCCGAACCAGCTCGGGGTGGACTTCAACGCCCGGCTGCTCGCCGCCGTCAAGGACGTCTTCACCGAGGTGGACGCCGCTCCGGCAGCGGTCTGAGGTGGAACCGGGCACCCCGGTCCCCCCTTCTGCCGACACCCGGTCTGGGGCAGCGGCGTCGGCACGTGCCAGGTAGCGTCGAGAGGCACTGACGACACCCCCACACACCAGGAGTTCCCCGTGACGCTGCCGGCCGCCGGCTGGTTCCCGGACCCGCAGGACACCGCACGACTGCGGTGGTGGGACGGTCACGCCTGGGGCGAGGCGACCCGGGTGCTCCCCCGCGAGGCACCTGACCCGATCGTGTCCGTCCTCACCGCCATGCCCGCCGGACCGGCCTTCTCCGTCGAGGCGTCGGCCCGCGCCGTCGAGGCCCGCTCGTGGGCGTACGGCAGCACCGACCGACGGTTCTGCGTGTTCGCGGTCCTCGCCGTGCTGGCGGCGATCGTGTCCCTCGTGCTGAACCCGTGGGGGCTCTGCAGCCTGCTCGGCATCGCCGCGGGCCTGATCGCACTGGTGCGTCCGGGCGCGACCGGTCCCTGGCGGGTCGTCGGGCAGAGCATCGGGGCATCCGCGCTCGTGCTCGCCGTCGCGACCGGTGTCGTCGTCGCGAACGGGCACCTGCACCTGTTCTGAACCCGACGCCTGCCCGGCCGTCGGGCGACGATCAGTCCTCCGACGGCCGCCGACGCTGCTGCTTCGTCGCGGAGCGCTGCTGCTTGCCCGCCCGGCGGCGGCGTTGCGAGCCACGCGTCGGACGGGTCGCGCGCCGTGGCGGGCCGGGCGGGGCGAGCGCGTCCCGCAGGAGTCCACGGAGCGCGTCGAGGGCGGCCTCACGGTTGCGCAACTGCGACCGCCGCTCGGACACCGTCACGGTGATCGTCCCCGCGGCCGTACGCCGGGCGACCCGCTCGAGGATGCGCGTCCGCTGCTCGTCGCTGAGCACCGGGGACCCGGCGACGTCCCACGTCAGTTGGACGCGACTGTCGGACGTGTTGACGTGCTGGCCACCGGCGCCGGACGACCGCGAGAACCGCCACTGCAGTTCGGACTCGGGGATCGTCAGCCCCGGCCCCACCTCGAGGTCCATCCGGCAAGGGTCGCACGTTCCCCGCAGCGCCGCGATCCCTACCGCCGCGCCCGCGGGTGCGCCGTCTGGTACACGTCGCGCAGCATGTCCGCCGTCACCAGCGTGTAGATCTGCGTGGTCGCGACGCTCGCATGGCCGAGCAGCTCCTGCACCACCCGGACGTCGGCGCCGCCCTCGAGCAGGTGCGTCGCGAACGAGTGCCGGAAGGTGTGCGGTGAAACGTGCGCCGTCAGTTCGGCCCGCTCCGCAGCCGTTTGGATGACGAGCCAGGCGCTCTGCCGCGACAGTCGAGCGCCCCGCGCGCCGAGGAACAGCGCGGGGGTCCCGGCCCCCCGGGCGGCGAACACCGGCCGCGCCCGCACCAGGTACGCGTCCACCGCTGCACGGGCGTAGCTGCCGAGCGGCACGATGCGCTGCTTGTTCCCCTTGCCGGTGACCCGCACCACGGACACGTCGGTGTCGTCGTCCGGGACCCCGTCCACGTCGGCGAGCGTGGTCACGTCGTCGACCGAGAGGCCCACCGCCTCCGAGATGCGGGCACCGGTCGCGTACAGCAGCTCGAGGAGCGCCCGATCGCGGAGTTGGACGGGGTCGTCGCCGACGACCGACCCGATCAGCCGCTCCATGTCGTGCACCGAGATCGCCTTCGGCAGGCGCATCGGGGCCTTCGGCGGGCGGACCGAAGCGCCCGGATCGAGTGGCAACCACCCCTCGCCGGCGGCGAACGCCGAGAACGAGCGCACCGAGCTGAGCATCCGCGCGACCGAGCGGGGCGCCAGCGGCCCCTCCGGTCGCGTGGTCAGGTACTGGACGAACCCGGCGAGGTCCGCGCGCGCCAGGCGTCCGACGTCCTCGAGGACCCCTGCCCCGCCGGCGCGGTCAGCCCCGGTGGACTCCACCACGGGCTGCGTGCCGACCCACGCACCGAACGTCACGAGATCGCGCCGGTACGCCGACAGGGTGTGCTGCGACAGGCCCCGCTCGATGGCGATGTGCCGCAGGTAGTCCTGCACGGCACGCTCGAACGGCATCACCCGACGAGGCTACTGCGGCGCGGGACGGGCGACGGGCTAGCGGCGCTCGGCCGCCTCCACCGCGAGCGTCGCCACGATGAGTGCCGAGTTGTGCAGGCGCCCCTCGAGGATCCCGGCCACGAGTTCGGCACGCGGCACCCACCGGATCTCGATGTCGGCCTCCTCGGCCTCCCGCTCGAACGCGGACGAGGTCGCCCGCACGCCGGTCGCCCGGAACACCTCGATGAACTCGTTGCTCCCACCAGAGGACGTGTTGTACCGCACCAGGTGCTGCCAGTCGTCGGCCTCGACGTCGGCCTCCTCGGCCAGCTCGCGTTTCGCGGCGGTCAGGTGGTCCTCACCCTCGTGGTCCAGCAGTCCGGCCGGCAGCTCCCAGTCGCGCAGCTGCACCGGGTGCCGGTACTGCTGGATGACCAGGACGCGGCCGTCCTCGTCCTCCGCGAACACCGCGACCGCACCGGTGTGGTCGATGTACTCGCGGACCATGTCCTTGCCGTTGTAGTCGACGGTGTCGCGGGTGACGTCCCAGACGGCGCCCTCGAACACCCGCTCGGAGGCGGTCACGTCGAAGGAGGCGGATTCGTCGGCGATCGATGCGTCAGTCACCTCGCCATCCTGCCCCACCGTGGTCGACGCGCGTCCAGACCGGCAGGAGACGGACGGGAGGCTCCCCACCAGCTGGTGGGGAGCCTCCCGTCACACACGTGGTCGCGACCGCGACCTGCCGGATCAGGCGACCGCTTCGGTCTCCGGGTCGAACAGCCGCGTCGACTCGTTGCGCTCGATCGCCGCACCGACGAGGCCCGCGAAGAGCGGGTGCGCGCGGTTCGGACGCGACCGGAGCTCCGGGTGCGCCTGCGTGCCGATGTAGAACGGGTGCTCCGCACGGTCCAGCTCGACGTACTCCACCAGGGTGCCGTCGGGCGAGGTGCCGGAGAACACCATGCCGGCGTCCGCGATCTGCTCGCGGTAGTGGTTGTTGACCTCGTAGCGGTGACGGTGACGCTCGGACGCCTCGTGCGCGCCGTACAGCTCGGAGGCCAGGGAGCCCTCGAGGAACTTCGCCGGGTACATGCCGAGGCGCATCGTGCCACCCATGTCGCCGCCGGCGATGATGTCCACCTGCTCCGCCATCGTCGCGATGACCGGGGTGGAGGTCTCCGGGTCGAACTCGGTGCTCGACGCGTCGAGCAGGCCGGCCTCGTGGCGGGCGTACTCGATGACCATGCACTGCAGACCGAGGCACAGGCCGAGCGTCGGGATGTTCTGCTCACGCGCGAACTTCAGCGCACCGAGCTTGCCCTCGATGCCACGGATCCCGAACCCACCGGGGATGCAGATGCCGTCGACGTCCCCGAGGTTCTTCGCAGCGCCCTCCGGAGTCAGGCACTCGTCCGAGGCGACCCACTTCAGCGTCACCTTGGCGGTGTGGGCGAAGCCTCCGGCACGCAGCGCCTCGGTCACCGACAGGTACGCGTCCGGCAGGTCGATGTACTTGCCGACCAGGGCGATCGTGACGGCCTTCTTCGGCTCGTGCACCGCGGTCAGCACACCGTTCCAACGCGACCAGTCGACGTCGTGCGCCTCGAGGCGGAGGGCCTCGATGATGACCTGGTCGAGACCCTGGTCATGCAGCATCGTCGGGATGTCGTAGATGGACGGGACGTCGACCGCGTTCACCACGGCATCCTCGTCCACGTCGCACATCAGCGCGATCTTGCGCTTGTTCGCGTCCGAGACGGGGCGGTCCGAGCGGAGCACGAGGGCGTCCGGCTGGATGCCGATCGAACGGAGCTGCGCGACCGAGTGCTGCGTCGGCTTCGTCTTCTGCTCACCCGACGCCGCCATGAACGGCACCAGCGAGACGTGCACGAAGAACACGTTGTTCCGACCGAGCTCGTGCCGCACCTGCCGTGCCGCCTCGATGAAGGGCTGCGACTCGATGTCGCCGACCGTGCCACCGACCTCGGTGATGATGACGTCGGGCTGCGGGTCGTTCTCGGACTGCTCGCGCATCCGACGCTTGATCTCGTCGGTGATGTGCGGGATGACCTGGACGGTGTCGCCGAGGTACTCGCCGCGACGCTCCTTGGCGATGACCGTCGAGTAGACCTGCCCGGTCGTGACGTTCGCCGACTGCGCCAGGTCGATGTCGAGGAAGCGCTCGTAGTGCCCGATGTCCAGGTCCGTCTCGGCGCCGTCGTCGGTCACGAAGACCTCGCCGTGCTGGAACGGGTTCATCGTGCCCGGGTCCACGTTGAGGTACGGGTCGAGCTTCTGCATGACGACCTTGAGGCCGCGTGCCGTGAGCAGGTTGCCGAGGCTGGCCGCCGTCAGGCCCTTGCCGAGAGACGAGACGACCCCGCCGGTCACGAAGATCTGCTTCGTCACCTTCGGGGTCGCGTTCGAAGAATTGGTTCCGCCGCTGAGAGTGTCCGCCACGGGGTTCCATCGTACGTCAGAAGTGCCGGGAGGCGCGACCCGCGTTCGCCGGGCGCGTTGCGTCCCGCACGTCCTCGCCCGGGCGGAGCGTGCTCACCGAGGCGGGGCGTGCCTCCCGGCTGTCGTGCCGGAGGGTCAGGCGGAGCGGCCGGCGACCTCGAGGAGTTCGCGTGCGTGCTCCATGCCGCTGGCACTGTCGCCGAGGCCGGAGAGCAGCCGTGCCATCTCCTGCAGGCGGTCGTCACCCTCGAGGCGGCGGACGCTCGACGACGTCACGGCACCGCTGGCGTCCTTGACCACGTTGAGGTGGTTGTTCGCGAACGCCGCCACCTGCGCCAGGTGCGTGACCACGATGACCTGCGTCCGTTCGGCGAGCGCCGCCAGGCGCCGACCGATCTCGATCGCCGCGGCACCACCGACGCCCGCGTCGACCTCGTCGAACACGAAGGTCGGGACGGTGGTGCTGCCGGCCATCACGACCTCGATCGCGAGCATCACGCGTGAGAGCTCCCCGCCGGACGCACCCTTGCCGATCGGCCGCGGGTCGGTGCCCGAGTGCGGTTGCAGCAGGATCGCGACCTGGTCGCGCCCGTGTCGCCGGAACTCGCCCGCGTCGGTGACCTCGACCACCAGGGTCGCACCGGCCATCGCGAGGCTCTTCAGCTCCGCGGTGACCCGCTTCGCCAGGTCCGTCGCCGCCTTCGTCCGTACCTTCGTGAGCGCAGCGCCGGCCGCCTCGAGCGCTGCCCGGTCGGCCTCGACCGCCTGCTGCAGCTGCACGATGCGGTCGTCGTCGCCGTCGAGCTCGAGGAGCCGGTCGGAGGCGCGCTGCCCGGCGGCGATGACGTCCTCGACACTCTCGCCGTACTTCCGGATCAGCCCGACGAGCAGTGCGCGTCGTTCGTTGATGAGCTCGAGGTCGTGGCCGGCCTCGGGCTCGAGCGAGCCGATGTAGCTCGACAGCGACGCGGAGGCCTCGCTCGCCTGGATCCCCAGCTCGGTGAGCTGCTCGAGCACGGGCTGCAGTGCCGGGTCGACGCCCGCGACGCGCTCGATCGCGCGACGGGCGGACTCGACGAGACCGATGACGTCCGGACCGTCGAGCGACTCGCTCGACACCGCCTCGTGCGCCAGGCCTGCGGACAGACGGAGGTCCTCGAGGTTCCCCAACCGCTCGGCACGTTCGGCGAGCTCGGTGTCCTCGCCCGGCTGCGGGTCTGCCGCCTCGATCTCGGCCGAGGCAGCACGGAGGCGCGCAGCCTCGGCGAGCCGCTCGTCGCGGTCGCGAGTCAGCGTCTCGAGGTCACCGGCGTGCTGCTGCCACGCGTCGTACACGGCGACGTACTTCGCCAGGGCCTTCTCGACCGCAGCGCCGCCGAAGCCGTCGAGGGCCGCCCGCTGCGCCGCCGCGGAGGTCAGCCGGATCTGGTCGGACTGTCCGTGCACGGTGACGAGCTGGTCGGCCAGTTCGCCGAGCACCGCGACCGGAGCGCTGCGGCCGCCGACGGTCGCGCGGCTGCGGCCCTCGGCGGAGACCGTGCGGGTCAGGATGAGTTCGCCGTCCTCCACGGTCCCACCGGCGTCCTCGACCCGCTCGGCGACGGCCGCGTGGTCGGGCAGGTCCCAGCGTCCTTCGACGACGGCGTTCGGCGCGCCGCGGCGGACCGAGCCGGCGTCCGCACGGGCACCGAGGAGCAGGCCGAGCGCGGTGACGATCATCGTCTTCCCGGCGCCGGTCTCCCCCGTGACGACGGTGAAGCCGGGGCCGAGCTCGAGGGTGGCGTCGCCGATCACGCCGAGGTCGGAGATGCGGATTTCCTCGATCACTGGATGTGCTCCTGCTGCTGGTTCACGTCGTGGTGCCGGTGCTCGTGCTCGTGCCGTTGCTCATGCTCGTGCCGGTGGTCGTGCTCGTGGGGGTCGGTCGTGCTCGTGGGGGTCGGTCGTGCTCATGGCCCGTGCGGGACCGGCCGGTGCGGCTGGACGGCCGCGTCACACGTCCTCGTCGTCACGCTGCGGCCCGCGCCACCCGGCGACCGGGAGACGGAACTTCGCCACCAGACGATCGGCGAACGCGGCGTCCTTGATCCGGGCGACACGCACCGGCTCCGGGGACCGGCGCACCTCGACCCGAGCGCCGGGAGGCAGGTCGTGCGTCCGCCGCCCGTCGCACCACAGCACACCCACACCGCTCGTCCGGCGCAGCACCTCGACCGCGAGGACCCGATCCGGTCCGACCACGATCGGACGGGAGAACAGGGCGTGTGCGCTCAGCGGCACCATCAGGATCGCGTCGACGTCGGGCCACACCACGGGGCCGCCGCCGGAGAAGGAGTACGCGGTCGAACCGGTCGGGGTCGAGAACACCACACCGTCGCACCCGAAGGAGGACAGCGGCCGACCGTCGACCTCGGTGACGACCTCGAGCATGCGCTCACGGGAGGCCTTCTCGACCGTCGCTTCGTTGAGCGCCCAGCTGGAGTAGACGATCTCGTTGCCGACGACGACGTCGACCTGCAGGGCCACGCGCTCCTCGACCTTGTACTCGCCGGTCAGGGCGCGCTCGACCGTCTCGGCGAGGCCGTCGCGCTCGCTCTCGGCGAGGAAGCCGACGTGACCGAGGTTGACGCCGACGATCGGGGCCTTGGTGCCTCGCGCCAGTTCGGCGGCGCGGAGGATCGTCCCGTCACCGCCGAGGACGATGACGATCTCGATCTCGTCGGGACGGACGTCGACGCCCAGGATGTCGACCTGACCGACCGACGCTTCGGCCCGACGGATGTCGGCGTACTCGTCGAAGGGCATCACCGGGGTCACGCCGGCATCGTGCAGGATGTCGCACACCTCGACCGCGGCGTCGATCGAGTCGCGCCGTCCGGTGTGCGAGACCAGCAGGATGTGTCGTTCGTCGCTCATGGAGCTCCCTCCGCCAGTTCCGTCGCCCGGAGGATCCATTCTGTCGGGTTCTCCCCGGCACCTCGCTGGAGACGCGCGAGGTACTCGTGGTTGCCGTGGGTACCGACGATCGGCGACGGCGCCAACCCCGCCGTTCCGA
Organism: Curtobacterium sp. MCPF17_047; assembly: GCF_003234045.1. Taxonomy (NCBI): domain Bacteria; kingdom Bacillati; phylum Actinomycetota; class Actinomycetes; order Micrococcales; family Microbacteriaceae; genus Curtobacterium; species Curtobacterium sp. MCPF17_047. The sequence goes on from NZ_QKSF01000010.1 coordinate 151,609, forward strand.
GGCCCAGGTCCCACGCAGCCCAGAGGACGTTCATGAGCGCGTCCTGGCGCAACGACGCATCCCGGACGATCCCTTCACGGATGCCGGTCCGGCCGACCTCGAACTGCGGCTTCACCAGGAGGACGAACTCGTCGGCCGGGACCGCCTCGACCAGGGCGGGCAACACCATGCGGAGGCTGATGAACGACAGGTCCCCCACCACCAGGCTGGTGCGCTCCGCAGCGGGGTCGAGGGCCAGGTAGTCGGCGCTCGTGAGGTTCCGGGCGTTGACCCCTTCGACCACGACGACCCGGTCGTCCAGGGCGATCGCCGGCGCCAGCTGACCGTGACCCACGTCCAGTGCGATCACGCGCGCGGCTCCCCGTGCCAGCAGCACCTGTGTGAACCCGCCGGTCGAGGCACCCACGTCCAGCACGGTCCGGCCATCCGGATCGACGCCGAATGCATCGAGCGCGCCGACGAGCTTCAGCGCGGCGCGGGAGACCCACTCGTCCTCGGCGTCCACCACGATGTCCGCGGAGGCGGTGACCGGGGTCGAGGCCTTCACGACCGGGACCCCGTCGATCGTCACACGACCGGCTTGGATCAGGGCGGCCGCTGCAGTCCGGGAGCGCGCCAGACCTCGCGCCGGGATCGCGGCGTCGAGGCGCATCGTGACGACCGGCGACGTCACCGGGTCCACGGCGGCGTCGTGGTCAGACACGAGCATCCCCGCCCTGTTCGAGTCGTGTCCGGAGTTCGTCGTGCAGCGCTGCGAACGCGTCCGCGCGGTCGGCCAGTGGGAGACGCTCAACCTCTGCAGCTCGGCGCCCGACGCTCTCGGCTTCCTGGGTCGCTGCTCCGCTGCGAGGCCCACCGGGGGTCGGTTGCGATGGCCCGGGGACAGCCCGAGGCACCGCTGGCACACCGCCCGACGAGGCCGGGAGGGCAGGGCCCGTCGTGTCGTCCGTCCGGGCTGGTTCCACGCCCGACACGCTACTCGCCGCCGTACAGCGCCGGGTCCACGTCAAGGCCGTAGATCGCCAGGCCGGAATCCCAGATCACGGTCGCACCGGCGCGCAACAGGTCCATCTCGTCCGGTCCCACCTGTTCGGCGCGGACGACGTGCCCGCGCATCGAGACGGTCGACTCCCCCACGGTGACCCGACGCGTGCCGTCCGGGTCCTCACTGCGGATGGTCACCGGGTACGGCTCGTGTAGTCCGCGGAGGTCCTTGAGCACGTACGTCGGCCGCGAGCGCTGATCCGCGGCCAGGACCTGCTTGGGCTGGTCGATGCCGGTGAGCACGAGCACGCTCGGGATGCCGGCGTCGTTCGCGCCCTTGATGTCCGTGTCGAGACGGTCACCGATGAACAGCGGTCGTTCGCCGCCGAACCGTGCCAGGGCGGCGTCGAAGATCGGTCGCTCGGGCTTCCCTGCCACCACGGGCATGCGACTGACGGCCTGGTGCACGGCCGCGACGAGGGTGCCGTTGCCGGGCGCGATGCCGCGCTCGACCGGGATCGACCAGTCCATGTTGGTCGCGACCCACGGCACGGAGGCATCCGCCAGCGCGAAGGACGCCTCGGCCAGCTGCTGCCACCCGAGGTCCGGCGAGAACCCCTGGATCACTGCTGCGGGGCTGTCGTCCGCACTGTCGGTGACCACGAAGCCCGCCTGCTCGACGATCGTCGTGAGTCCCAGCCCACCGATCACCAGCACGGTCGAACCTGCCGGCACCAGCGTGGCGAGCAACCGCGCCCCCGCCTGCGAGGACGTCACGACGTCGTCAGCGGTGACCTGGAGCCCGTACCGCTCGAGGTGCTCGGCGACGTCCGCCGGACGACGCGAGGCGTTGTTGGTGATGTAGCCGACGCGCGCCGACGTCGCGGCCCGGGTGAGGGCCTCCACGGCGTGCGGGATCGCGTTCCGACCCCGGTAGACGACACCGTCGAGGTCCGTCAGGACCACGTCGATGCCGTCGACCGGAGTGCGCGGTGACTCAGCCGGCTGCGGAGCCGTCGATGTCGCGGGGGTTGTCCTCGTCGATCTCTCCGGGCTGGTCGGCGGCGTCGTCGGAGTCGTCGTCGTCGGTGTCGTCGTCGGTGTCGTCGTCCCCGAGGGTGCTGACGTACCCGTTGCCCGGCTCGGCGTCGCCGAGTTCGGCGTCGTCGAGTTCGGCGTCGTCGAGCTCGACGGACTCGTCGTCTCCGGACTCGTCGTCCCCGGATCCGTCGTCCCCGGATTCGTCGAACTCGTCGACTTCGATCGCTTCCTCGACCACATCCACTGTCTCCCAAGCATCGTCTTCAGCGGCTTCCGCGAGGGCTTCGGCCGCGCGGTCGACCCGGGCCCACCACTCGTCGGCCTCGTCCTGGCGACCGAGCTCCTCGAGCGTGGCCGCGTAAGCACTGTAGAGCGCCGGCGACCAGCTGTAGGCGGTCGAGGGGTCGAGCTGTGGAATCTCCAGCTCACCCAGCGCGGCTGTGGGGTTCCCGAGGTCCAGCCGAGCGCCGGACATCGCGATCGCGAGTTCGACCTGCACCGGCGTCTCGAGTGCGGCGCGGTCGACGGAGCGCCCGAGCTCGAGTGCACGCTCGGGGCGGCCGAGGCCACGCTCGCAGTCCACCATCATCGGGAGCTGGTCGTTCCGACCCGAGATGCGTCGGTACGTGCGGAGCTCACGGAGGGCCGTGGCGAAGTCACCCAGGCGGTACGCCGTGATCGCCGCGGTCTCTCGGACGACGGCCACCCGGCCGGCACGCCGGGCTGCGCTCAACGCGTGCTGGTTCGCTTCTTCCGGGTCCGAGTCGACGAGCAGCGCCGCGGTGACGAGGTGTCGCGCGACCCAGTCGGCGTTGTCCTTGCTGAGGGTCTTGAGCTCAGCACGCGCGGCGGGGTGGAGGTCACGCGCATCCACTTCCTCCGGGATCTCCGGGTCGTCGTGGCGCGGGCGGATCGATCGGGTGCCGTAGGGATCGCGGTCTTCCCAGTCGTCACGGGCTGCCTCGCCGAAGCGCGCTCCGGCCGATCGGTTGCCGTCGCCGAAGCGCTTGCGTTCGGCGCCCCCATCGCGGGCCGGACGGTCGTCGTTGCCCCGGAACGGTCGGTCGTTGCCGCCACTGCGGAACGGGCGGTCTCCGTCACGACGCGGACGGTCGTCGCTCCCGCGGAACGGGCGGTCGTTGCCGCCGCTCCGTACGGGACGATCACCGTCACGACGGGGACGGTCATCGTTCCCACGGAAGGGACGATCACCATCACGACGGGGACGGTCGTCGTTCCCACGGAACGGACGGTCGTTGCCGCCACTTCGGAACGGGCGGTCTCCGTCCCGGCGCGGACGGTCGTCGTTCCCACGGAACGGGCGGTCGTCGCCACCGTTGCGCACCGGACGATCTCCGTCACGACGGGGACGGTCATCGTTCCCACGGAAGGGACGATCACCATCACGACGGGGACGGTCGTCGTTCCCACGGAACGGACGATCGTTGCCGCCAGTTCGGAACGGGCGGTCTCCGTCCCGACGCGGACGCTCGTCGTTCCCACGGAACGGACGGTCATTGCCACCGTTGCGCACCGGACGATCTCCGTCACGACGCGGACGGTCATCGTTCCCACGGAACGGACGATCACCATCACGACGCGGACGGTCGTCATTCCCACGGAACGGACGATCATTGCCACCGCTGCGCACCGGACGGTCTCCGTCCCGACGCGGACGGTCATCATTGCCACGGAACGGACGATCACCATCACGACGCGGACGCTCGTCGTTCCCACGGAACGGACGATCACCATCACGACGAGGACGATCGGATGCGGGCCGGTCCGAGCGCCACGAAGGACGATCGTTCCGAGCGCCACCATCGCGGAAGTCACGGCCGGCCGGACGGCGGTCGGAGCTCTCATCGCGAGGACGAGCACCACGTTCCGCACGATCGCCTTCACGACGCTCGAAATCGCGAGGACCAGACGACCAACGACCGCTGTCGCCTGCACGTCGCGGTCGATCCGGACGGTCTCCGTCTCGGCCGTCTCGTCGCTGTTCGTCGTCGTTCGCCACCGTTGCTCCTCGTCGCGTGCCGATGACTCGTGTCTCGGCGATCGTCCGCTGTGTCGTTGTGTAGATGAAGCACCCCGGGCCGCGTGCTCCACCCAGTCCATCATGGACGGGAAGCAGAGTCGACCTCGAGCGCCCCTGATGCAACAGAAAATGGCCACCGGCCCTCACGAGAGCTGTTGCTCTCGATGGAGGGCCGATGGCCACATCATGAAAAGAAGTCCGGCGGCGTCCTACTCTCCCACAAGGTCCCCCTTGCAGTACCATCGGCGCTGAGAGGCTTAGCTTCCGGGTTCGGAATGTGACCGGGCGTTTCCCT